>QCTP01000018.1 GCA_003211115.1 Prochlorococcus sp. AG-673-M19 | reverse complement strand
GGTCACCTTGGTTATGTAAACGATAGAGATATAATTTCAGTAATTGCAGCTATAGGTAATACACTAGTCGAATTAAATAAAATTTCTACTGAAAAAGTAGGTGAAGCACTAAAAGTAGCTTCATTCCAACTAAAGACAGTAGCTTAATTTAAGTACCTGGTTCCTCAACATTCCCACCTAATTCAACTATCTTTTTTCTTAAAGATAGGGATTTTTCTTCATCACCCTTGGTTTGAGCAACTGCAAGAGCAAATTCTAATTTTTCTAGTTGATGCCCACCCTCAAAAAAAGATAATTTCTTTTTGATTGGGTTTTTATTACCTCGATAAGAAATTTGCGAAGCCATAACAAATAGTGCCTTTATTAATATTATGCCAACTCAAGGGCCCATTATGCAGCAAAACATCAAACCAATTTTAAAATAATAATTTTCATATGCTAAATAATATTAATTTGAAAATTTTAGAATATGTTAAAACATCAATACTAAGCTAATTTATTCATCTTGATTAAATGTCATAACAGGTATATGAGAACTATAAAAATAAATAACAACATATTTTGAACAAATAACCAAGCCTTTGAATTTATATCTAATATTATGATCAAGTAGTAAATTACTTAAATGTCAAATATAAATCTAATTTATTATTTAATTGCTGGAGCAACCATTGGAATATTAGCTCTAAAAACAGGCATTCCTGCAGCTCCTCTTGCAGGTGCTTTAATAGGGGCAAGTATTTTAAGCATTAGTGGGAAATTTGAATCTGCCACATGGCCAAATGGCACAAGAACTATATTAGAAATTGGTATTGGAACCGTTATTGGAACAAGCTTAACAAAGGACTCCTTAGTTGAATTACAAACTTTATGGAAGCCTGCAATTTTAATTACATTTACATTAGTAATAACTGGCTTAGCAATTGGTTTATGGACTAGCAGATTACTTGATGTAGATATAATTACAACAATTCTTGGTGCGGCACCAGGAGGTATAAGTGGTATGAGTTTAGTTGGCTCAGAATATGGAGTTGGACCAGCTGTTGCCACTCTTCATGCAGTTAGACTAATAACTGTTCTTTTAATTCTACCTTTAATTGTAAAAATGCTGAATCTATTTGGAATAATAAAATCTTAAATTTATCTAGACATTCTCGAAATAAAAGATATTTTTAATTAGGTAGTAAATAACTTATGAAAAAGTCTAAAAAGGCTAAATTAATTTTACCTATAATTGCGACATTTGTTCCGACACTTTTATTTATCCCAAAAGTAAGTGCAGGTTCTTTTGGAGCAGAAATATTTTGTACTATGAGAGAAGGTGGAAATGATCATGAAAGCAGTTGGCAAGCAGCTTATAGTTATATAAAAAAACAAAAGGGTGGTCTATTTAAGACTTCTCCAAAGCAGGCCGCTGGACAAATTATTGAAACAGTCGTAAGGGAAAAGGATAAGTTTTCGTATTGTGTTGAATATTTAGATCAACTTCATCCTGATAGAAAACTACAATTAGAGAATAATAGAAAAGAAAAAAAGAGAAAAAAAGAAGAATTTCTTCAAGAAAAAAATAGTAAAGATTACTCAGAAGAAACATTTGATAGATACAGCTACTAACATAAAAAGTATATTTAATTACATTTAAACCATAAATTAAATATTACTTTTTAAGTATAAATATATCAATAAAATATATTTTTTATAAAAATTATAATCAAAAAAATAATAAACAATCTATTGACTTTTATCAAAAATCCGTCAAGATAATATGTAATTAAATAATCTGAATGCATATTAATGATGCTGTCTTTTTAGAAGATTTATGTCCAAAATTCAGATTAAGGCAATGGAGGAAATCAATTCATAAATTTACAGGAAAGAGTTGCATATATTGCGGAAAACCATCTGAATCCATTGACCATGTTCTTCCTAGAAGTCAGGGAGGATTGAGTACAACTGAAAATTGCGTCCCAGCATGCTTATCATGTAATGGTGATAAATCAGACGATAATGCTTTATATTGGTATCGAAAACAAAAATTTTATGATCCAAGAAGAGCCATGGCTATTAGAGCATGGTTAGATGGTGATTTAAGGTTAGCTATTAGATTATTGCAATGGGCTAACCCTAGTTTTAAAAATAAACAAATTGAAAATTACAAAATAGATAATGATGAGTATAGTGCAGCTTAATTAACATTAATTACCAAATATTACATACCTCTGAAGGATGATATTTTCTACATAAAACTTCAGAATCTTTCGGTGATTCAGGAAATATTAAAAATGAACAAAACATAAAAATAATTATAAATAATTTTTGATAGAATTTGTTATCTAAACCAAGTTTGGAATTATTTGATTTTTCTTTAACTTCATAAGTAGAATTATCAACATTAGCCATCTTTAGTTTTACATTTGGCTGAATTAAAGTTTGCATTTTCTTAATAATACATATGTACTATTTATAATACTTTATGATCGATTTAACAAGTCAACTTACAAGTAAAAATAAATTCCTTGTTTTTGGAGGTGGTTTTAGCGGAGACTATTTTGCAAAATCAATCAGAAAAAAGGGCTGCATAGCATTAACTAGCTCTCGATCAGTAAATAATGATCCACAAAGTTTTGTTTTTGACAGCGAAAAAAATGAATTGCCGAAAGATTCAATTTTTGAAGGAGTTACACATATACTGAGTTGTATTCCACCTGACAAAAACGGTAGAGATCCAGTTCTAAAAAGTCTGAAAAATAAAATAATAAATTTACCTATCAAATGGATTGGGTATTTATCTACTACTGGTGTTTATGGTAACACTTATGGTAATTGGGTCTCTGAAGAAGATCTACCCAATCCCTTTCAAGAAAGAAGTCAAAGAAGATTAAATTGTGAGAAAGAGTGGATTAATTCAAATTTACCAATACAAATTTTCAGATTACCAGGTATTTATGGTCCAGGGAGGTCAACCTTAGAATCTATTAAAAATAAAAAAATCAAAGTTATACATAAAGAAAATCAAATTTTTTCAAGAATTCATGTTGCAGATATCGCAAATGCAATTATTTATTTAATTCAAAATAAAAGTAAATTAGATTTTCATCCAATAATTAATATTGCTGATGATGAGCCTTGCTCACAAATTGAAGTTATACGCTATGGCTATAAATTACTTGGATTAAAGATGCCTAAAATAATACTATTCGAGGAAGCTAAAAAAGATTTATCTCCAATAGCGCAATCGTTCTGGATAGAAAATAGAAGAGTTTCAAATAAGTTATTATGTGAAAAATTAGGTTACAAACTTATTTATAAAAACTATAAAGAAGGTTTAAATAATTGCCTTGTTAGTATTAAATAAAAAATTAAACAAAAAAAATATTATTGGTTTGAATTTAATAAATTTTTTAAAACAAACTATTAACGTAAATCTAAACTTAATTTTCTACAATTCAAAAATTTAATTATGAAAAGTAATAATAATAATATTGGAGATAAATTTCAAATCATCATTACCGTCGGTGATGAATCAGGTATTGGACCTGAAATTATTTTGAAAGCTCTTTTTTCAAAAGAAATTCCAAATTGTCTTGATATTGCAATAGTCGGATCAAAAATAAACCTAGAAGATACCTATAATAGACTGAAGTCTATAGGAGTAACAAATATTGTAGATCCAAATAATTACAAGATATATGACATAAAAGTTCCCTTTGACATTAATCAGAAAAAAAGAAGTAATGGGAATGCAAGTTTTATTTACTTAAAGAAAGCTATTGAGATTATGCAAAAATATCCAAATGCAGCACTAGTAACTGGACCAATTTGTAAAAAGTCATGGGCTCTAGCAGGGCATAATTATTCTGGTCAAACAGAATTGTTAGCAGAATCTTGTCAAATAAATATAGATAATGTAGGTATGTTATTTACAGCTAAATCTCCAATAACTGGTTGGAGATTTAATACATTATTAGCAACTACTCATATACCTCTATGCGAAGTGCCAAAACAATTAACAACAAACCTAATTCATTCGAAGCTAGATTTACTATCAAAATTTTGCAAAAACTATGTAAAAAAACCGCTTCTAAAAGTTGCCGGACTAAATCCTCACGCTGGTGAAGAAGGATTATTAGGGAGTGAAGAAAAAGAGTGGATCAACAATGCGGTCATTAGTTGGAGTAATCAAAATAAAGAAGTTCAATTATTAGGTCCAATTTCTCCTGATACTTGTTGGAATTCATCTTCAAAAGCTTGGAGAGACAAAACAGCACCAAGACATGATGGGATTCTTGCTATGTATCATGATCAAGGACTAATTCCTATTAAAGTTATAGCTCTCAATTACTCAGTTAATACAACTGTAGGTTTACCTTTTATAAGAACATCTCCCGATCATGGAACAGGGTTTGATATTGCCGGCAAAGGTTTAGCACAAGCTCAAAGCATGATTGAAGCAATAAAAACAGCTTTTGATTTAACTAAAGATTCAAGACTGTTTAACACGCATTAATACTTGTCCAAACTCTACAGGTGTTCCATTTTCAACAAGGATTTCTACTATTTCAGCATTAAACTCTGATTCAATTTCATTCATTAACTTCATAGCTTCGAGTATACAAATCGTTTGCCCAACGTTAATTTTGCTACCTAACTCTACAAAAGGATCCTCTCCTGGGGCTGCGGCTCTATAAAATGTGCCAACCATAGGAGAAGTAATCTCCGTAAGGTCTGAGCGTCCTGGAGGGGCTATCTGAGAGGCTTCATTGTTACTTGTCAGAGCAATATTATCAGATGAGGTTGCCGGAGAAGAATTTATTTGCTTCTCCAAAGAATTTTTTACTGTCGGATTGTTAGGTGATTGATTTTTATCAAACAGATTTCTTTTTATTTCAAGTTTAAAATCTTCTCCTTCTAAAGAAAATTCTTGAATGTCGCTTGTAGAAATTTTTTCTATTAAGCGATCTAAGTCATCATGATCTAATTTCATAGCCATTAGTTTTCACGTCCAAGATAACTATCATTACGAGTATCAACTTTAATCATTTCACCTACAGAAATAAATAAAGGAACCATAACTTGAGCACCTGTTTCTAGAATAGCGGGTTTAGTCCCCCCACTTGCAGTATCCCCTTTAACACCAGGATCAGTTTCTGTAACCTTTAAAGTTATAGAAATTGGTAGTTCAACTTCTAAAATTTTTTCTTTATAAAAAATCACATTAACCTCCATACCTTCTTTTAAATACTTTGAGCCTCTTCCTATTTGATCAGAAGAGAGTCTTGTTTCTTCAAAACTTGTCATATCCATAAAAACATAATCACCTGACTCCACATAAGTATGTTGCAGGTTAGACTTTTCAAGTACAGCTTGTTGTACTGATTCTCCAGCTCGAAAAGTTTTTTCGACTACATTGCCGTTTCGAACTGATTTTAATTTTGTTCGCACAAATGCGGAACCTTTACCAGGCTTAACATGTAGAAATTCTACAACGCGCCAAACTTGTCCATCTAACTCAATGGTGGTACCTGTGCGAAAATCGTTACTGGAAATCATTCCTGTATTACATCCCCAAGGATCATAAACCTGTAAGAGTGCTATGCAAAACTTCTTATCAAATCAGAACAAATATTTTTTGTTTCTAATATTACTTTTAGTACAAGTTTTCTTCTTGAATCCAACGCAAGTGTTAGCTGATTTACCCACTGGAAATGCTGTAAAAGACCCTAATGCAATCCTTCGGAATGCACTACCTATCAAGCAAATTGAGCTCCAGGAAATTCAGCATAAGTTAGAAGAAACGAGTGACCTTGTAAGAGGAGGAAGATGGCCAGCACTTTCAAAAACTGTTACAAAATGTCAATCTTTAATAAAAAAATATAAGACAAGAATTATTGAAAAATTACCAAGTGAAAAACAGAGAATAGCAGAATTAACTTTTTTAGAGCTTAAAAATGATTTAGATAATCTTCAAGATCAAGCTAAATCAAAAGATAAATATTCATTTATCTCTACTAGAAAAGAAGCACTTGATAAGATAGGGGGAATAGAGGAATACTTTTTACCTTCTGAATTTCCCCACTCTATTCCTAGCGAATTTGATGATCTTCCTAGATTGCTTGGCAGAGCAAAAGTTAATATAAAGACTTCTAAAGGTGATATGCAAGCAATAATAGATGGATTTAATGCACCTCTTACAGCTGGTGCATTTATAGATTTATCTTCAAAAAATTTTTATAATAACTTACCAATTAATAGAGCAGAAGAGTTTTTTGTTCTTCAAACTGGTGATCCAATTGGTGATGAGATTGGATACGTTGATCCTGAAACAAATTTAGAGAGACATGTCCCTTTAGAAATTAGAATACCTAACGAAAGTGAAACTTTTTATAACGAGACATTTGAAGAATTAGGCCTTTATACAGAAACTCCAACTTTGCCATTTGCAACACTTGGGACCTTGGGATGGTCTCATTCAAGCACAGAAGTTAATGATGGATCATCTCAATTTTTCTTCTTTTTATATGAAGCCGAGCTCAACCCGGCTGGTAGAAATTTAATTGATGGAAGGAATGCCGCATTTGGTTATGTTGTAGAAGGTTTTGAAGTTTTAGAGGATCTCACAAAAGACGACACAATCATATCTATTGATGTTTTAGATGGAATAGATAAGCTTAAATTAAATGCATAAAGAATTATTAGAAGATATTGGCGAAAAAGAATTAATAAAAAGACTTGCCAAATTTATGCCTAAAAATCAAATTTCTGATGATTGTGCATTCATTAAAACCACAAAAAAAGAACTTTTAATTAATACTGATTCATTAGTTGAAAATGTTCATTTTAATGATGAAACGATTTCTGCCTTTGACATAGGATGGAAAACTGTAGCGAGTAATGTATCTGACTTAATCTCAAGTGGTTGCAGTAAAATTATCGGGGTTAATATTGGTTTAGTAGTTCCTGCTAAAACAGAGTGGACTTGGATTAAAGATTTATATTCGGGAATAAAGCGAGCGTTAGAATATTTCGGAGGATCAATACTTGGAGGAGATTGCTCCGTGGGAAAAGAGAAAGTAATTTCTATGACGATTATTGGAACACAGGGGGAAATAAAATTACGAAGAAACTCATGCAGACCCAAAGAAATTATTATGACAACTGGAATTCATGGCCTTAGCAAATTAGGTTTAATGATAAAAAGTAAAAAGATTTTTGATAGTAATATTGATCTAACACAAAATTTAATAGATAAATCTATACAACAATTTTGCCAACCAAAACTTAAACCAAAATTTCTTAAAAAAATACTAAATACTCGCCCAAATAAAAGTGTTAAAACAATTGGTTGTACTGATAGTAGTGATGGTTTATTTCAAGCCCTAAAAGATTTGTCAATTGAAAGTAATTGTAAAGCAATAATTGATTACAAAAAAATACCAAAGCACTCAAACTGGCCTAAAGGAGATGAGTGGGAGCAATATTATTTTTTTGGAGGGGAAGATTATGAATTAGTTTTTTCTTTACCCAGAAAATGGGCTAATAATCTTTTAAATTCAGATAAAAATATTTCAGAAATAGGATATTTTACTGAGGGGAGTCCTTCAGTTGAATTTAAAAATCTCAACAATGATAGGTTTCTAAAATATAAATCTTTTTCCCACTTTTAATTATTCCCAGTTTTTCGCCACAATCTCTGCTAAATCTACAACTCTTTGACTATATCCCCATTCATTGTCATACCAAGCAAGAACTTTGACGAGGTTATTGCCAATACACATTGTAAGATCGCTATCGACTATGGATGATTCATTAGTTCCTGCGTAATCACTTGAGACAAGGGGTTCATCTCCATACTTAATGATCCCTTTCATTGATCCCGTAGAGGCTTCTTTAAGAGCATTATTAACTTCATCACTGGTCACAGATTTTGAAGATTCAAATACGAAATCTACAGCCGATACATTTGGAGTAGGTACTCTCATTGCTATACCAGTTAACTTACCTTTCATCTCCGGGTAAACTAGAGCAACAGCTTTAGCTGCCCCTGTTGAAGTAGGAACAATATTTGTAGCTGCTGCTCTAGCCCTTCTTAAATCTCTATGACTGTTATCTAAAATACGTTGATCACCTGTATAACTATGAATTGTTGTCATCAATCCTTTATTAATACCAAAAGTTTGATCAAGCACCTTCACTACTGGTGCCAAACAGTTTGTGGTACAACTAGCATTACTTAAAATATCATAATCACTGTGTTTATACTGATCGGCGTTTACTCCAACTACATAAGTACCAACGCCTGGTCCTTTACCAGGTGCTGTAAGAATTACTTTTTTAGCTCCAACTTCAAGATGCTTACTTGCACCTACATCAGTGTTAAAGACGCCAGTTGATTCGATAACCAAATCAACTCCCCAGTCTTTCCAGGGTAAATTCATTGGGTTTCGATCAGAAAAACACTTAATTGTTTTGTTATTAATTACAAAAGTGTCATCAGTATATTGAATGTCTACTCCATCCAATTGTCCTAATACTGAATCGTATTTAAGTAGATGTGCATTGGTTTTAGGATCTGAAGTTACATTAATACCAACTACTTCGATATTGGTATAAGCACCTCTACTTAACCAACAGCGCATAAAGTTTCGCCCAATTCTGCCAAACCCATTAATTGCAACACGCAAAGTCATAACTAAAAATTTCTAATGATTAACCTAAGTTGCTGATCATACAGAATTTTGTGCAATAACGTAAGTATTTTTTGATTTATTAAGCAAATAATTCTATTTTTGTATTAATTCAACAAAACAATATCAATTTTTTTGTTAAAAAAAAATACCAAACTAAAGACTAAGAAGTTATGTTTATTTTAAGAAAAAGATAACAATTGCATAACGAACTATCACTAAATGGTCATTTTCACTTTATTGGAATAGGGGGTATTGGAATGTCTGCTATTGCAATAGCATTGATAAAAAAGGGATACTCAGTTTCAGGTTCTGATTTAATTAAAAATGATGAAATAGATAGATTAAAAGAATTAGGTGCAATAATTTTTAATACTCAAATAAAAAATAATATTGACTTCGTAAATGCAGAATTTCGTAATAAGACAGTCAATTTTGTCATTAGTTCAGCAATTAAAGATGAAAACGAAGAATTATCCTATTGCAAAAAAAAGAATTTATTACTAAAGCATCGTTCAGAAATTCTTGCGATGATTATGAAATCCTACATATCTTTATCAATAGCAGGAAGCCATGGGAAAACATCTACTAGTACTTTCCTTTCTACATTATTAGAATTATGTACACATAATTCTTCTTCAATCACTGGTGGAATAATCCCCATTTATAAATCAAATGCGCATGTCGAAAATACAAAATTTTTAGTAACAGAAATTGATGAATCTGACGGGACAATTAATAATTACAACTCTAATATTGGAATAATTAATAATATAGATTTCGACCATTGTGACCATTTCTCAGATATTGATGATTTACTATCTTCATTTAAAAAATTTGCTTCAAAATCAAACAAATTATTGATAAATTACGATTGCGAAATTACCAGAAATAATTTTACGTCAGATAATAAATGGTCTAATAAAGAAATTAATAATATTGCTTATTCAATAATTCCAAATATTGTAAATAAAAATAATACTATTGGTAAATATTATGAGAGTGGAAATTTCGTTGATTTAATAAAAATCCCAATTCCAGGATTACATAATCTTTCTAATATTACTGCTGCAATAGCGGCATCAAGGATGGTTGGAGTAAGTTTTAATGAAATTAAAAAAAATATTGAATCTTTAGAATTACCAAAAAAAAGATTTGAATTTAGAGGTGAACTTGATCAAAGAATAATTTATGACGACTATGCACATCATCCTAATGAAATTAGAGCCACAATTAAGTTAGCTAAAATGTTTACTAAAGATAATAATAATCAAAAAAGAAGATTGGTTGCTATTTTTCAACCTCATAGATTTAGCAGGGTAAAACAATTTATTAAGGAATTTGCATTTGAACTATCAAAAGCTGATGTTATTTATTTAACAAATATTTTTGGAGCTGGGGAAAAAAATATAGATAATATTTACTCAACACAAATTGTTGATCTAATTTATAAAACAAATAAGAATGTTCAATATATAAAAAACAATTTTGAAATTAAAAATAAATTTCATAAACTAACGAAAAAAAATGATTTTATTTTAAATATGGGGGCTGGAGATTGTCATAATCTATGGTCACTTTTGAATAATAAAAATATTTTAGATAAATAAATAATTGATGAAAAATATTAATTTTGAAAAAAATATAAAGCTTTCTAATTATACAACAATAAAAGTTGGTGGATTAGCCGAATATTTTTCTATCCCATTTAATGCTAATGATTTCATCAAATTAATAAAGTGGTCACATCTTAATAAGCAAGAATGTCAAATAATAGGGGCCGGCTCAAATTTATTAATAAATAATATTTTCTTAAAAGGGTTAACTATATGTACCAAAAAAATGAAAACTATAAATATTAATTCCCTTTCAGGAATTGTGGAGGCAGAAGCTGGTGTAATGCTCCCGACTATGTCAAATATGCTTGCAAAAAATGGATTGCAAGGCGGTGAATGGACTGTAGGCATTCCTGGGACGGTAGGAGGTGCTATTTACATGAATGCAAGTTCAGGAAATTTATCATTAGCAAAAAATCTTTTATCAGTTAAGGTGATTAATATTAAAACTCTTGAGATATTTGACATACCAAAAAAAGATATAAATTTTCAATATAGATTTAGTCCTTTTCAACAAAATAATCTAATAATAATAAGTGCAAAAATGTTTTTTGAGCCACAAGGGAATGTTAAAGAATTATTAGAAACTACAAGAAAAAACCTTAAAAGCAAAACCGAAACGCAACCATATAATTTGCCAAGCTTTGGAAGCATTTTTAAAAATCCAACTAATAACTATGCAGGCAAATTAATTGAGGAATTAGGATTAAAAGGTTTAAAAATAGGGGGAGCAGAAGTATCAACTATGCATGCAAATTTTATAGTAAATAGTTCTACTGCAAATTCACAGGATATTTTGGATTTAATAACAGTAATTCAACAAAAAGTACTACAAAAGAAAGGGATTTTTCTGCAACCAGAAGTAAGAATGATCGGATTTGACTATTCTTAGTTAAAGTAACTTTTTATAAAATGGCAGGTTTTGGACTTCCAAATTTTGGACAACTAGCAGAAGCTTTTAAAAAAGCTAAAGAAATTCAACAAAATGCTCAGAAATTACAGGACGAACTTGAAAGCATGGAAATTGAAGGAAAAAGTGATGATGAAATGGTAAAGGTATGGATTAATGGAAATCAGCTACCTCTAAGGGTTGAAGTAAATGAAAATATTGCTATTGCAGACAAAGAAAAAATAGAAAAAAATATTTTAGAAGCTATTCAAAAAGCGCATGAAAGTTCTACTACAACAATGAAAGAGAGAATGAATGACCTAACTGGCGGCCTAAATCTTAATCTTCCTGGATTAGACAACAGTGATTCTTAGATGATTCAATCATTTGTTTATAAAAAGTATATCTTTCAAAATTTTTATTTAAATTACAACCATGATCATCTACATGTAAGCAATTACGAAATTTACAATTAACTCCTTGATTAATAACTTGTTTAGAAATTTCAGGATACAAATTTGGCAATTCGCAAATATCTATTTCGAGTGTATGAATATTAAAACCAGGAGTATCTACAATAAAACTTTTACTTGATAAAGAAACTAATTCGACGTTTCTCGTAGTATTTTTTCCACGTTTTATTTTGGTTGAAACTGCTGCAGTAGTGTTATTAAGACCTGGAATTATCATATTTAATAAAGTAGTTTTACCAACACCAGATGGTCCCATAAATATTGAGCATTTGTTTTTCTTTAACTCATTCAACAAATTTTTAAAATTATCTGGATTATTGAGATTTAAAGTAATAGCTTCATATCCCCAGTTCTGAAATTTGTTAATTAAAAAAAGTCTTTTTTGTTCTGTTATCAAATCACATTTCGTTAAAACTAGAGAAACTTCTACTCCAAGTCGCTCAGCAGTTATTAAAAACCTATTCACTTGAGATAAATTTAGTTTTGGCTCTTCTACAGAACAAATCACATATATATTTGAAATATTTGCAACAGATGGTCTTTCTAAAAAATTATTCCTTTTGACTAAACTTTTTATTGTTCCTCTTTTACTTTTTAAATCAATTTGATAAACAATTACTTCATCCCCTACAAAAACAAATTGATTTCTAAAATTTACAGATTTCTTGATTTTACATAACAATTTATTATTAAACTCCTTGTTTTCATACTGATTTAATTCAACCAAAAAAAATTCATTAAATTTTTTTGTAACAAGACCTTTATATGTTTTATCAAATTTCATGAAAAATTTTAAATTTTATTGTTTTCTGATCCTCTTCAATTGTTTTAAAAAAGTATTTCATTTCTTTCAAAGCTTTTTTAACCATTGTTTCTGGTTCACCTTTATCTAGATTGACTATCAAAGTTTCATTTTCAGATAGCTTCTCTAAAGCTAATTTGCATTTCACTACATTCAAAGGGCATGGGATCGACTCTAAATCCAATACTTTTGAAAATTTATTCAAGATTCCTTGCCAAAAAACTTACTGAACAATCCACTATTAGAACTAGAATTTTTATCAGAATATTTGGAAGCTAAACTTTCAAGAAGATTTCGCTCCTCTTCAGTTATTCGATTTGGAAGTTTGACCTTTACTAAAACCTGATGATTGCCTCTGGCAACTGGATTACCTAGTCTAGGTACCCCTTTATTCTCTAAGGATAAAGTACTATTTGGTTGAGTCCCGCTTGGGATTTTTAAGTTTACTTTTCCATCAACCGTTATTATATCAACAGTATCGCCAAGGATAGCTTGCAGATAACTTACTGATATTTCAGAATAAATATTAATACCATCTCTTTTTAAATTTGGGTCATTTTTAACTTTAATAAAAACATAAAGATCTCCAGGTGGACCACCTTTTAGACCTACGTTTCCCTCTCCAGAAACTCTCAATTTAGTTCCTGAATCCACTCCTGCAGGAATATTAATACGTAATTTTTTTCTAACTTGTTTCACACCATTACCACCACAACTTGAGCATGGATCTGCAATTATTTGACCAGAGGCATTACAAGTAGGACATTCTGCAACTTGTGTAAAATTACCAAAAGGCGTTCTTGTTGCTCTTCTAACTTGCCCACTACCGCCACAAGTTGTACAAGTTGTTGGGCCTGTTCCCGGTTTTGCCCCAGTACCTCTGCAAACTTCACATGTTTCTAAATGAGGTATCTTTATTTCTCTTTGTTGTCCAAAAATAGCCTCTTTAAAATCGATATTTAAGTCATACCTTAAATCATCACCTTGTTGTGGCCCTCTTCTTTGTGTTCTACCTCCTTGTGGAGATTGTCCCCCAAACCCATTAAAAAAAGTTTCAAACAAATCAGCGAAGCCACCCATATCGCCCATATCTGGCATCCCAGCCGCTCCTCCTATCCCAGCTTCGCCAAACTGATCATATCTAGCTCTAGTTTCTGGATCTGCTAATGCCTCGTATGCCTTTCCTATTTCTTTAAATTTATCTTCAGCCCCTGGATCTTTATTAACATCAGGATGATATTGTCTCGCTAACTTTCTATAAGCACTTTTTAGAGTATCAGCATCAGCATCTCTTGAAACACCAAGTATTTGATAAAAATCAGCCATTAAATAATGCTCAACTATTCATTAAAGGAATTAATTATCTTCAGAGATATTACTCTCCGAATCAATATCTTCTTCAACTTTATCCTTTTCTTCAGGTTCTTGTGAATTTTGCTGACCAGGGCCCATTGAAACTTTAACTAATGCATGCCTTAAAACCTTTCCTTCTAGATGATATCCACGCTGTAATTCTTCTGTAATTATGTCCTCATTAAACTCTTCACTTGGTTCTCTTAAAACCGCTTCATGTAAATTAGGATCGAATTGTTGTCCAACTACCCTCATTGGAGCAACTCCTTGTTGTTTTAACACTTCAACTAATTGCTTATACAATCCTTGATAGTTTCTGTGCAATGTTTGAGCCTCCTCACTATCAGGTTTGAGTTGTTGTCTAGCTCTTTCAAAATTATCAACAATAGGCAATATTGCAGTTAAGGCTTTAGAAACCAGTTGGATTTTTAAATCATCTTGATCCCTAGATTGTCTTTTTCTAAAATTATCAAAATCAGCTGCAATCCTTACATATTGGCTTTTTAAAGTTTCGTGCTCTTTTTCTAGTTGCTCTAATCTTGCGTCATTATTAGTAATCGTATTTTGCAAATCTTCTGCATTAATTTTTTCATTACTTTCAACATATAATTCTTTATCTTGATTAGTTTGATCTTCAATTACAGATGAATCTTCATTAAGATTAACCTCTTCCGAAACATTCTCTTCTACATTCTCGACATTATCTGATTCTTTTTCAATCATTTCTCTTAAAGTTCATTTAAACCATTGTGAATGAAATTGACGCACAAAACAAGTTGCGGAAGGCCGCACTAATCAATTATTCCGGTATAAAATTCAAAGCAAGACCATTATTACAATATCTTTTACCAGTTGGTAAAGGACCATCATTAAAAACATGTCCTTGGTGTCCTCCACATCTAGAACAATGGTATTCAGTTCTTGGAATAATTAATTTAAAATCCACCTTCGTTTCTATAGAACCTTTAATTGAATCCCAAAAGCTAGGCCAACCAGTACCACTATCAAATTTAGTGTCAGAAGTAAAAAGAGGCTGATTACAACCTGCACAATAAAAAACTCCTTTCCTCTTTTCATTATTTAACTGACTGCTGAATGCTCTTTCAGTGCCCTCTTCACGCAAAATGTAATAAGATTCTGGACTAAGTTTGTTTTTCCACTCTTGATTTGATAAATTCCAGTCTTCAGTAGAAGTTGGAGATGCAGCTAATACTTTCTTAGGTTTAAGAATAAATTTCAAAATTGACATAGTAGGAATTAAAATAAAAGTTCTTCTAGATAAAAATTGATTCATATTTTCAAATATCTCGAAAAGAATTTAATGAAAAGTTATCAAACTAATTCTATAAAAAATTTACACAAAATAAGTGTTGCACCAATGATGGATTGTACAGACAAACACTTTAGAATAATGATGAGAAAAATAAGCTCTAAAGCGCTTTTGTACACTGAAATGATAGTAGCCCAGAGTTTAATTTATACAGAAAAAAAAGAGCAGTTTTTGGACTTTAATTCAGAAGAACACCCGTTATCAATTCAATTTGGTGGAGACGACCCGAAAATACTTAAAGAGGCAGCAAAAATGGCTCAGGATTGGGGATATGATGAAATTAATTTCAATGTAGGATGTCCAAGCCCAAGAGTATGTTCCGGAAATTTCGGTGCTTCACTTATGAAAGAACCTACTAAAGTCGCAAAATGTATAGAATCCTTAAAAAATAATTGTGATTTACCTGTTACTATCAAACATAGAATTGGAGTTGATGAAGAGGATAGTTTTGATAAATTAAATAGTTTTGTAAAAGAAGTTGCAAATGCCGGGGCAGATAGATTTACGGTTCATGCAAGAAAAGCGATTTTAAAAGGCCTAAATCCTAAACAAAATAGAACTATTCCACCACTCAAATATGATGTAGTTCAAAAGTTAAAAACAATTAATCCTGAACTTCTTATAGAGGTAAATGGTGGTTTCACAAATATTGATCAATGCATAAATGCATTAAATAATTTTGATGGTGTAATGGTAGGAAGATCAGCTTACAATCATCCTTTGATATGGTCTGAAATTGATCAGAAAATATATGGCAAAAGTAATAGATACAAAAAATCATCAGAAATTATATTTTCTTTAATTCCCTATATTGAAAATCACTTAAGAAATGGTGGAGAAACTTGGGATATATGTAAACATCTTATAAATTTAGTTGAGAATATACCAAACGCTAAAAAATGGCGAAATTTAATTTCTTCCAGATCTATCAAAAAAGAATTAAGTATTGATTATTTAATCAAGCAGACAACAGAACTAGAAAAAAAGGGTTATTAATTACTTTCTTGAGAAATCTCAGAATTACTTGTAATACTTCTTTTTCTTCTACTTCTACCACTTTCAAATTCAGAGTTTTCAGAAGAATTTCCGTAACTTCTATCTTCCCAACCTTCGGCTCCAGAAGATTTATTTTCATAAATTGAATTAGGTTGAGAGTAACCACCACTATTACCACCGCCGTAACCACCTCTGCCGCCGCCGCCACCTCTGCGTGGCCCTCCCCCGCCGCCTCTTGGTTCAGCTTTATTAATTCTCAAAGGTCTTCCCATGAGTTCGGTTCCTTGCAAACCTTCTATAGCAGTTGATTCAATTGCTTCGTCTGCCATTTCAACAAAAGCAAATCCTCTTTTTCTACCTGTATCTCTCTCCAAGGGAAGAGAACAATTCATGACTTCACCAAAAGGTGTAAATAACTCTAAAATGTCTTCTCGCTCTGCGCGGAAAGGCAAATTGCCAACAAAAATACTCACTTGAAACTCAACTTTAAAATAAAAACCTCTTATTAATAAATAAGCAGTCTAAATACATTACTACATTATCCTACTTCAATACATCCCATGTTGTAGAAAATTAATTGATATTTAGATTAATAATTTTTTCTTCCATTTATTTACCTCTACTTTTACTTGATCAAAACCAGTACCTCCTAAACTATTTCTAGAGTTTACTACGTTCATAGGATTGAGATTTTCAAAAATATCCTCTTTAAATTCCCTATGAAATGTTTGGAATTCTACTAAATTTAAATCTTTGAATAAAATATCCTTTGTTAAACAATATTTCACAATATCTCCAACTATTTGATAGGCCTTTCTAAAAGGAACTTTCTTACCTACTAAATAATCTGCCAAATCAGTTGCATTAGAAAAATCATTTTGTACAGAGTCCATTAACTTTTCGACATTAAACTCAATCCCTTCATTTAATAAGATTGTCATAGCATTTAAGCAGGCAGAAATAGTATCCACCGTATCAAAAATTGGCTCTTTATCTTCTTGGAAATCCTTATTATATGAAAGAGGTACTCCTTTTACGATTGTTAGTAATGCATGAAGATTTCCATAAACTCGGCCAGTTTTACCTCTAATTAATTCTGGAACATCTGGATTTTTTTTCTGAGGCATTAAGCTGCTTCCCGTAGCACACTTGTCCGTTAACTTTGCAAATGAAAATTCGTCAGTAACCCACAAAATTATTTCTTCAGAAATTCTACTCAAATGAGACATTATTAGAGCAGAAGTTGATACAAATTCAATACAAAAATCTCTATCACTTACTGCATCAATACTATTTTTATAAATATTTTCAAATCCTAATTCTTCAGCAGTAAAGTATCTATCAATTTTTATTTTTGTACCGGCTAAAGCTGCTGCTCCCAAAGGCGAAATATTTACTCTAGATCTAACCTCTTTAAGTCTTTCACGATCCCTTTGAAACATTTCAAGATAAGCTAAAAGATGGTGAGCCAAAGATAATGGTTGCGCTCTTTGCATATGAGTGTAACCAGGGATTAAGGTGTAGATATTAGATTCTGCAATCGAAAGTAAAGAATTTTGCAATTTAACTAATAATATATCGATAGTATCAATTTTTTTTCTGAGCCATAGTCTTATATCTGTTCCTACTTGATCGTTTCTACTTCTTCCAGTATGTAATTTTTTACCAGTTTCGCCGATTAAATTAATCAGTTTTTCTTCAATGCAATAATGAATATCTTCAGATGGAGCTCCAGGAGAAAATTTACCTTCAATAAAATCTTGTTTTATAGTTTCTAAACCTCCTACAATCTGTAATGACTCATTAGTAGATAAGACTTCAGTTTTACCTAGCATTTTGGCATGAGCGATAGAACAATCTATATCTTCAATAATTAATTTCTTATCAAAACTAATGGAGGCATTAAACTCATCAATAAAAGGATTTAGACTGCTATCAAATCTATTACTCCAAACTTTGGACATATTTATTAAAAACTTTGGTTACTACTAATAAAGCATTTTTTTATATATGTGACAAAAAATCTAATCTAACTGAAAAACTACCATTGAAGCATCATCTTGCAATTGCCTATTTTTACCAGTAAATTCATCTAAAATTTTGAAGATCTTATTCAATATTTCTTTAGATGTAAGTGATTGCTTACACAATTTTGAGAAAGATTTAACTAAGCGTTCTTCGTCAAATCTTTCCCCTCTAGAATTAAAAGCATCAGTTACTCCATCTGTGTAATAAAGTATTGCATCATTTTTATTAAGTTGTATTTGACCGCATTGATATTCTGCATCGTTTTGCAAGCCAAGAACAAAGCCATCTGCATCTAATTTAATAATTTTTTGCTCAGAGCTTTTCCAAAGCAGAGGCGGATTATGTGCAGCATTTGCATACCTTAATTTTTTTGATCTAGGGTCATAATCTGAATAAAATAAAGTTACGAATCTATGAGATTGGTCTAAATCGTCAATAGCTAGTTGGTTTAAATCATGCAAAATTCTATCTGGAGGTAAACCAGTCAAGACCTCAGCTCTTAGCATCCCTCGTAACATAGTCATCAAAAGGCCTGCAGGAATACCCTTGCCCATAACATCACCAATAACTAATGCCCACCTTGCCTTTTCCCTTCTCTTTTCAGAAATATTTGTTTTCAAAGACATAAAATCATAGTAATCACCTCCTAATTGAAGAGCAGGTCTGCAATGAGCCGCTAAATCTACTCCAAAAATAATTGGACAAAAATCAGGTAAAAGTTGAGATTGAATTTCTGCTCCAATAGAAATTTCTCTATCTACATTTTCATGGTTTTTTTTTGTTTTAATTAACCAATAATTTTCTAAACCTACCGCCAAACTACTAATAATAAAGTTTATATTACGTTCGTTTATTACAGAATTATTTGTAAGATCATTATTAAAAGTATAAACAAATCCCCTACATTTTCCACGTGATAAAATTTTATGAGACTTAATTACATATTCTTTAAACTTTTCATTTAAAGCTTTGTCAAAAGAGATAATTTCCTTTATTTTTAGATTCTTTGAAAAATAAAATTTTTCAAAATAAA
>QCTP01000017.1 GCA_003211115.1 Prochlorococcus sp. AG-673-M19 | reverse complement strand
TCGTAACCTAATCCCTGACAATTTATTAATATATAAAATTTATGATTAGTTTGCCATGAACTTACTAATTCTCCCTGTATCCAACTAATCAATTAACCACCATCCACCTGGCATCCAATTAGAGCTCCCGCTGTACCTCCCGCTGGGACTGCCCAAAATCTATCTTTCCCTCTAGATGAAGAAAGAGCAATTCCAGCGCCAAGGATACCACCTATTACTGAGCCATCACTACAATCATTGTCATCAATATTTTGAGCTTTTTCTCCCCCACATGGAATTTCCACATCAATTTCGTAATTTCTTACATACCCTGGGTTTGATTTTGTTCCAGGAATATATTCTTCTCTATATTCAGTCCTAGTACATGTTACAGATTTAGGAGTTGTTGCTTTAACTTGAAGAAATGGATAAAAACTGAAAAGTGCTAATAAGAATAACTTCATTACATATTTGCGTTTCTATTATTTTAAATCTTTTTAAGTATTTTGCTAGTAGAGATAATAGTTCCTAACAAAACAAGTAATGATCCTATTATAAAATTAATATTTATAAATTCATTAAAAAACAAAATCCCCCATAAAGAGCCAAAAAATACTTGTAAATAATTTATCGTTGCGGCTTCTGAGGTTTGTAATTTCTTTATTCCAATTGTTAAAAATATTTGTCCAACTTGTGTAAAAAGTCCTATACCCATGATCCAAATCAAATCATTAATATTTGGTGTAATCCAATTAACAAATACAATTGGAGATAATGTGATGACTGAAACTAAAGGAAAGTATTTAATTATTATGAAAACATCTTCTTTTAATGATAATTTCTTTACTGTTATATAAGCCAGTGATGTTGATATCGCACCAATAAATGCTATTACTATACTTAAATTATTAAGTTCAATATTTAAGTTTGATAATTGAGATGGATTTAAGATTATTATTATTCCTAACCAACCTGTTAAAGATGCAATAATTAGGTTCCTATTAATTTTTTCATTAATAAGAATTCCTGCAAATAAAGATATGAATATCGGATATGTATATTGGATGACAGTTGATATGTTTAGCGGCATATTTCGAATAGCATAGAATATGCAAACTAGTGCTATTGTTCCCAAAATACCTCTTAAAACTAGTAATGGTTTATTATCTCCCCACGGATTTAAATTTTTTTTATTTATTATCCAGGAAGTAATGAACAAACTAAATAATGATCTAAAAAATACTAATTCATATATAGGTATTCTATTATCAATTTTTTTTACACATACAGTCATAAGACTGAAAAAAAATGATGCAAATATTAAATTTACTCTCTTATATGAATTGTTATTTTGATTTAAAATTTCGATAAGCATTAATAAAAATATTTTTATTGTGAAATTAAGTAGATTCTTTTAAAAATTTGAACTATAACAAAGTCACTATATATGACTTCTTTTTAGAAAAATTAATAAATGGGACCTTCAATACATCCAAGAACTATTCAGGAGGTTAAGGATAAAGCAGATATTATAGATGTTATTTCTGAACATATTGTATTAAAGAAAAAGGGAAAGGAATTTGTTGGCATATGCCCTTTTCATGATGATAGTAAACCATCTATGACAGTTTCTCCTACTAAACAATTTTATTATTGTTTCTCCTGTGGAGCTGGAGGTAATTCTATTAAATTTTTGATGGAGTTTACACGTAATAACTTTACCGATGTTGTTCTTTCACTTGCAAAGAAAAATGATATCAATGTAATAAATGTTGATGGACCTCAACAAGAATTATATAAAAAACAATTATCTAGAAGAGAGGAACTATATAAGATTCTTCGCATATCAAAGGATTGGTTTAAGTCTCAATTAAATAATTCCTTGGGTCAGGAAGCACATCATTATTTAACTTCACATAGAAATTTAAATATTAAAGTTATTAATAATTTTGAATTAGGTTATGCTCCAAATTCATGGAATGATTTATTGAATTATCTTTCTAAAGTTGAAAAATTTCCCTTAAAGTTAATTTTAAGTGCGGGTCTTGTTGTCTCAAAGGAAAATTCTGATAAGGTTTACGATCGTTTTAGAAATAGATTGATTGTTCCTATCTTTGATATGCAAGGTCGTGTGGTTGCTTTTGGAGGTAGATCTCTCGATGGTCAAGAACCCAAATATTTAAATTCGCCAGAATCTGAGGTTTTTGAGAAGGGTAAAATGCTTTTTGCTTTTGATAAAGCATCGAGTAATATTAGAAAAAGTGATAAAGCATTGGTAGTTGAAGGTTATTTTGATGTTATTTCACTTCATTCAAAAGGTATAACCAACTCCGTAGCATCTCTTGGCACAGCATTAAACAAATATCAAATATCCCAACTTTGTAGATGCACCGATAGTAAAAATATAATAATTAATTTTGATTCCGATAATGCAGGTAAATTAGCTACAAAAAGGGTTATACACGAAGTTGAAAGTTTATCTCTTCATGATCAAATAAACCTTAAAATACTTCAAATAAAGTCATTTAAAGATCCTGATGAGTTTCTTAAAAGGAATACTCCAGAAGATTATTTTAATTTAATAGATAATGCTTCTTACTGGATTGATTGGGAGATTGATCAGATTTTTGATAATAAAGACTTAACTAAATCAGATATTTTTCAGAATGTTATTTCTTCCTTAGTTAAGTTATTAAGTAAACTACCTCAATCTGCTACGAGAACACACTATTTACAAAAAGTCTCCGAAAGATTAAGTATGGGACAAGCAAGATTAGCGATTAAATTTGAAGAAGACTTAAGAAAACAAGTTAAAGGTTTTCGTTGGCATGGAAGATCAAAAAAATTTGAACAGCCTAATGAAATCAGTCAACGTGAAAAAAATGAATCAGAGATAATTTATTATTACCTACATTGTCCTGAACTTAGACTTTTTATTCGTGAAGAATTACTTAAACGCGAAATTGAAAATTTTAATACAAATTATGTAAGTCTTGTTTGGGAAGCCATATCAAAAATAGAGGAAGATAATTTAGGTAAAAATTATTTACATGATATAAGATATTCTGATAATAAAAAATTAAATAGTGACTTTATTTCAATCAAGTTGCTTTCACTGTTGCCCGACCACTTAGCTCTTAATAATCTAGAAGCTTCAAATAAAATTAATATTTTTGTTAACCCTGATGAATTATTTTTAGCTACTTTAAAAAGCCCAAAAGATAATCTTCTTGGAACTTTGTCTCTTCTTGAAAGATATAAATCATTAAAAAGATGCAGGCATCTTATTGAATCTTGGGGTTCTCAAAGACTTAAAACTTTAGAAAATTGTATATCTATTTTAATTGACCATTCTTCCGTTGAATCATCAGATTTTAATAAAGAGATTGATGATGTTTTCAAGGATTTAAACTCTGATGCTCTTAAATTTCAAGAATTATATTATCTTGAAAGACAGCATATTAATCTTCTTGATAAACAACGTTGTGGGAATTTTGCTTCTAATCAATAAATTTTTAAGCATTTATAAACAATAATTTTTCAATATTTCTTTTACTTTTCTTGGCTTATCTTCCATAACATAAGCCTCTAATTCTTTTTCATAATTTCCAGATAATTGTACAGATGAATTTAAAGCTTTTAATTTTCCTTCATGGATCCTTTCTTCTATGTTTTTAATTATCCCTGTTGGTTTATTGTTATTACATGACTGTACTAGATGAGTAGCCTCATGCCTTAATGCTCTTCTTATATAAATATTTGTTTTGTGATTATCATATTGTTTGTTTTCCCTATAGCCTCCTAATTTTTTAGCATTTTTAGTACAAATAACTATTGCTTTTTCTCTTCTTTTAAAAAAACCAACATACTTTTTATCTATCAAACAAAGAGCTGTATTTTCCTCTATTGAATGATTTGATTTATTGATTAGCTCTATAATTTCTTTATCTATTTTGCTTAAAAATAATATAAATTCCATTTTTTTACGAGATTACAGTTGGGATCTTTTTAATATTTGTTGTAGATACCGGACTTAATGAATTTCTATTCATAGCCCATGCTTGTGTTTTTTTTGTAATTGCCCATGTAATTGCTTTATTATTAAATTTTTTATTCAAGGAGTCAATTGTTTTCATAAGACTGACTGATTTGTTTTTATCTTCTTGAGACTCGTAATTGATAATTGATTGCTGCAAATATTTGCTATTAGTTAAATCCTGCATTAAAACTCCAGCTTTTGATAATTTATGTTCAGGATTATAAATCTCTTTAGATAATTCGACTACTATTTTTAAGATAGTACTTGTATTATCTGTTGCATTTGTAAGCTTTTTATAAGCACTTTTTTGATAAGCCTCATTTGAATAATGACTAGTTCTTGCAAATACAGTAATGGTAGATGATTTTAGATTTTGACTCCTCATTTTTGCGGATGCATTTATTGCATAAATCGCTAATGCTTGAGTCAAATCTTCTAACTTTGTGATTGGTTTGCCAAAGCTTCTACTTACTTGAATCTGTTTCTTGGGCTTCTTAATTGTTTCTATTGGAAGACATTTATTACCTCTTAATTCTAATTGCAATCTTTTCCCTATAATCCCTAGTTTCTTCATGATTTCATCTTCATCCATATCTCTTAATTCTTGTGCATTTTTGACCCCTTTTCTTTGTAACCAATTAGATGTTTGTTTACCAATACCCCATATCTTTTCTACACTAATTTTTCTTAAGTAATCACTCTCATCATTGATTCTAACTAAATCAAATATTCCTGCTGAATAATCAATATTCTTAGCTAGCTTATTAGCAATTTTCGCTCTTACTTTGTTTTCCCCTATTCCTATTGTTAAGGTTATTCCTAGATTTTGATATATTAAGCACCTTACTTTTCTTGCCCAAGGATTTAAATTTTTATCTTTAGGTCTAATAATTGAGACAAAAGCTTCATCAATAGAATAAATTTCTATTTCTTCAGAATAATCCTTTAATAAGTTCATTAATCTCTTGCTCATGTCACCATAGAGCGAGTAATTTGAGCTTAAAACTGCGACTCCTAATCTGTTCAACCTTTCTTTGACTTTAAAATAAGGCATTCCCATTTTTATTTTCAAAGCCCGAGCTTCAGGACTTCTTGCAATAATACATCCGTCATTATTAGATAATATTACTACTGCTTTATTCCTTAAATGTGGGTTAATACTTTGTTCGCATGATGCGTAAAAATTATTGGCATCTATAAGAGCCATTGCTTTATTAAGTGAGCTTTTGCTTTTCATAAGTGATTATGTATTGAATAGATTACAACCCCCCCAAATCTGTATATCCATATGATTTCTAAAACTGATGTCTGGATAATTATGATTTTCGGCTTTTAAATATAATTCATTATTTTTTATGGATAATCTTTTTATTGTGAATTCTCCATCTATCATCGCAATCACAATATTATCTGGCTTGGCAGTTAAACTCTTATCTACTATTACTAAATCTTTATCTTTAATTCCTGAATTTATCATTGATTCACCTTTAACTCTAAGAAAAAAAGTACTAAATGGATTAGATATTAAATGCTCATTTAAATCAATATTTTCCTCTGTATAGTCATCCGCAGGAGAAGGGAAACCTGCTGATATCGAATCACTTAATAATGGAATCTTTACTTTTTTAAAAGTCGAAGCAGAAGTATACAAAATTTGAATATATAGTACATATATACTATAGTTGAAATTTGAAATTGTGTTTATTTTTTAGAGTTTTGTATATTAATCTTTAATCTTATGTTTTAAGCACGATGATAAGGAGAATTATTCGAAATAGAAATAGCTCTATAGATTTGTTCGAGTAGAATTAATCTTGCAAGTTCATGAGGAAAAGTTAGAGGAGAGAGACTTAGTAGAAGATGAGATTTTTCTTTAATATCCGAAGGAATTCCATCGGTGTCTCCAATAAGAAAATGTATTTTTTTATTATTAAAATTTAAAAGTAAAGAAGTTAATTCAATTGAACTAAAAGATTTACCTTCTTCAGTAAGGCAAATAATAATACTATTAACTGGAATATTATTAATATTAAAACTTTTAGACTCATTAATAATGAGATCTGGCATTCTTTTTTTGTATTGATTAATCCCTTCTCTTATCCAATTTTTTTTTATTTTACCAATAGCATTTATTGATAATCTATTAGTCTGAAGCATAGAAAATAAGGAAATTTCCTTTATTCATCAAGAAGATAATTAAATTCGTCATAAAGCTCATCTTCGATCGATAAATTATCTGAGTAATTAGTTTTGCTAGGATTTAAATTATGAAGACTATTTTCACTTTTTTTTAATAATGGATTTTCTTTTGTTGTTTCATTTATATTGTCAGAATTATCAATTATAGAATAAAAAATTTTGGAGGGGTCACCACCTTTGGATGAATTATTAAGTTCATGCTGATTTGTAAATGAGTTATTATTGTTAACTAAATTGCATTCTGTAATAAAAGTACTGAGTTTATCTAAATTTTTTTTTGATAGGCCCATGCTATTTAATATATATATATATATAGATATATTTAATTTAAGCATATTAATTCACTTTTGGATGAATACAAAAAACTATTATCAAAAAAAAAGATTTGGTCAGCATTGGTTGGTAAATAATCTGATATTAGAGAGAATAAAAGAAGTAGCGGAACTTGAAGAAAAAGATTTTATTCTAGAAATTGGTCCAGGAAGAGGAGCTCTAACTTCAATATTACTAAATTCAAAAATTAGCAGATTACATGCAGTTGAATTGGATAAAGACTTAATTGATCATTTAAATAATAAATTTAAAAATGATAAAAAGTTTTCACTTCAGCAAGGAGATATTCTTTCAACAAATCTTGAATCTATAAATAAAAAAATTACAAAAGTGATAGCTAATATTCCATATAATATTACAGGCCCAATATTGGATAT
Source organism: Prochlorococcus sp. AG-673-M19 (assembly GCA_003211115.1). Classification (GTDB taxonomy): domain Bacteria; phylum Cyanobacteriota; class Cyanobacteriia; order PCC-6307; family Cyanobiaceae; genus Prochlorococcus_A. The sequence goes on along the minus strand of QCTP01000017.1, from coordinate 15,620 downwards.
TTTCATAGGAAGATTAGGCATAATTAGCAAGAATAATTACGAGAAAATAATTTTCTTGATGCAAAAGGATGTTGTAGATAGGATCTTATCTAAGGATGGTAATAAGAATGCAGGAGCGCTTAGTGTGAGGATGCAACTCATGTCTAATATAAGAAGAATATGCGATGTACCGCCATCTTCTTTTAACCCACCTCCAAAAGTATTTTCTTCTTTGGTTGTTTTTGAACCATTAAGACCAGAGTTACGTTTAGATGTTAAATTAGAGAAATATATTGATAAACTTCTTCGAATTTCATTTAATTCAAGAAGAAAAATGATCAAAAATACTCTTAATATAATACTATCGGAGGATGAGATAAAGAAATTATCGGAATCATCTGAAATATGCTTTAATTTAAGGCCTCAAGATATTTCAATTAATAAATGGATTAAGCTTGCAGAAGCCTGTATTAAAATAACAAATAAGAAATAGTTAGATGTCAGTATTACCAACAACTAAAATTTGTGTTAAATCACCAGCCAAGATAAACCTTCACCTTGAGATTATCGGTAAAAGAGAGGACGGATATCATGAATTAGCAATGATAATGCAAAATATTGACCTTTATGACTATATAGAATTTGAGAATAATCAAATAGGTGAGATTGAATTAAACTCTGATAACAAAGATCTAAGCCTTAATGATGATAACTTAATAATAAAAGCAGCGAATTATATAAAGGAAGTATCAAAAAATAAGAAATTAGGAGCCAATATTTTTTTAAAAAAAAATATTCCTATTGGTGCCGGTTTAGCGGGTGGTTCTAGCAATGCAGCTGCCACATTAATTGGACTTAATAAATTATGGAATTTAAAGCTTGAATACGAAACTATTTTTTCACTTTCAGCCAAATTAGGATCAGATGTACCTTTTTTTATAAATGGAGGAAGTCAATTCTGTTTTGGAAGGGGAGAAATTCTTGAAAAATATAATTCTAAATTTGAGTATGGTGTAATACTTTTAAAGAATCCAGAAATTTCAATCTCAACTGCAGAAACTTATAAAAAGTATAGTAAAGAATTTTGTTCAAAATACTATACGGAATCTAATAAAACAAATGCTATTAGAAATATATTAAGAAAAAATGGATTCAATAATCAAAATTTTTCTGATGAAATGATAAGAGTAAAAAATGATTTACAAGTTATTGTTGAAAAAGAAAATCATTCAGTAAGGAAGGCATTATATCTTCTTTCAAATTTGCAAAATTGTTTTTCATTTTCAATGAGTGGTTCAGGACCAACATGTTTTGCTCTTTTTAAAGATATAAGTAATGCTACTGAAGTTTTTGAACAAAATCATAAAATGTTTAATAATAATGGATTTGAAGCATGGGTCTGTAAATTAATTAATAGTGGTATTACCATTTTGTAAAAATTTAATTATTTCTTATAAAAGATGAATGATGAGAAAAGATCAATTAACAAAGAAAATAGTGAAACTAAAGCTACTCCTAAAAAAGGACCCTTAAGTTTTATAACTGGTTCATTAACAAGTTTTTTACTTTGCATTTTTTTTTATTTTATAAGCAATAAAATTGCAATTTATTTTTCCCTACACAAACCATCCAATTCTTCTGAGATTGTACAAAGTATATCTTCTAGTATTAATACATTAATAATTGGATTATCTTTCTTATTAACCTTTTCCTTTGCCTTTATTGGTTTAGGACTTTTTATTGTATTTATTCGAAGTTTTTTGGTTAAAAAAAATTAAATTCCTAATATTATTTATAAAACTGCATTCTTTTAATGTCCTTACATGACTTAGGCCTGTTAATACTTTTACTTTCACCCGGTATGATTTTGTCAATATTACTACTTATAACTTTTGCAGAAGGAGGCTAATTCAACCTTGATGGTATAAATTTATATATATGATTAATTAGGGAATTACTCGTGGCTAGTACTTTATTATTTAATGCTTTGAAAGAGGCAATTGATGAAGAGATGGCAAATGACATAAACGTTTGTGTTATTGGAGAAGATGTGGGTCAATATGGTGGTTCTTATAAGGTAACTAAGGATTTATATGAAAAATATGGAGAATTAAGAGTTTTAGATACTCCAATTGCTGAAAATAGTTTTACTGGTATGGCTGTTGGAGCAGCCATGACAGGACTTAGACCGATAGTTGAAGGAATGAATATGGGATTTTTACTATTAGCCTTTAACCAAATATCTAATAATATGGGTATGCTCAGATATACAAGTGGGGGTAATTATAAAATTCCCGCAGTGGTTCGAGGTCCGGGGGGTGTTGGCAGACAATTAGGTGCTGAACATAGTCAAAGATTAGAGGCTTACTTTCATGCTGTTCCTGGGATAAAGATTGTTGCTTGTAGTACTCCTACCAATGCAAAGGGATTAATGAAAGCTGCTATAAGGGACAATAACCCTGTTCTATTTTTTGAACATGTCCTTTTATATAATTTATCTGAAGAATTACCTGATGGAGACTATATTTGTTCTTTAGAGCAAGCTGATTTAGTGAAAGAGGGTAAAGACATTACCATATTAACTTATTCAAGAATGAGACATCATTGTTTAAAAGCTATTGAAGATTTAGATAAGAAAAATATTGATGTGGAATTAATTGATTTGATAAGTTTAAAGCCTTTTGATATGAAAACAATTTCAAAATCAATTAAAAAAACTAATAATGTAATTATTGTTGAGGAATGTATGAAGACTGGGGGTATTGGAGCAGAATTGATTGCTTTGATTACAGAAGAGTGTTTTGATGATCTTGATACGAGACCTATAAGATTATCTAGTCAGGATATTCCTACTCCCTATAATGGAAATTTAGAAAATTTAACAATAATTCAACCACATCAAATAGTAGAAAAAGTTGAAGAAGTAATCAATGGGAGCGTTTAAGAAATGAAAAGAAGGCAAGGTTGGCTTTTTTTAATCATTTTATTGTTATTAATTTCTTTTTTATCATTAGTAAATAATTCATTTCAATTAGGTTTAGATTTAAAAGGGGGTTCTCAGTTAACACTTCAATTGTTAAAACAAGATGGAAAAGTTTCTAATGAAGAACTTGAATCTGTAAAAGTAGTTTTAGAAAGAAGAATAAATAATTTGGGATTATCTGAATCTAATTTGCAGACCCTTGGAACTAATCAAATTATTGTCGAATTACCTGGTCAACAAAACCCTTCTGCTGCTGCACGAGTTCTCGGTCAAACTGCAATTTTAGAGTTTGGAATTCAGTCTCCAAATTCATCCGTAAAATATAGAGATCTTGATAGTCTGAGAAACAAAATTGAAATTTTATTAAAGAATTTTGAGAATATAAACTATCGTAATATTGATCTTGATACAAAGAAGGAGATAGAAACTTTTATAAAAGAAATTGAACTTAAATTAAATTATGAGTCTGATGTAGATTCTGATATTTTTTCTAGATTGAAGGATTTAAATAGCTCTGTAAAAAAAGAAATCGCAAAATTATTTATCAAAACTGATTTAACAGGAAAATATCTTATTAATGCAGGAAGAAATCAACAGCAAACAAATTCTAGTTGGGAAGTTTCCCTTACTTTTGATAATGAAGGAGGAGATAAATTTGCAAATATTACCAAAGAGATAGCAGGAACAGAAAAACTTTTGGGTATAATAATTGATGGCGAATCTATAAGTGAGGCAAGTGTTAGCGCTCAATATGCACAAAGTGGAATTACTGGAGGTAGAGCAGTAATTAGTAGTAGTAGTTTTAATGCAGAAACTGCAAAAGAATTGGAAGTTAATTTAAGAGGAGGATCTCTTCCTATTCCAATAGAAATTGTTGAGTCAAATACAATTGGGCCATCATTAGGATCTAAAAATATAATAAAGAGTTTTTATGCTGCAATTTCTGGATTATTGTTTGTGGGTATTTTTATGATTTTAAATTATAGAATTCTTGGATTTGTTTCCGTATTTTCCTTATTTTCTTACGGAATCTTTAACTTATCACTTTATTGCTCAATTCCTATAACTTTAACCCTTCCTGGTATCGCTGGATTAATTCTAAGTATAGGAATGGCAGTAGATGCAAATATTTTAATATTTGAAAGGATAAGAGAAGAATTGAAGAGTGGAGATACCCTTGTTAAGTCAATAAATAATGGTTTTAAAAGAGCTAATTCATCGATTATAGATGGACATTTAACCACTTTAATTACCTGTTTAATACTTTTTTTATTAGGGACAAGCTTTGTAAAAGGATTTGCCGTTACATTGGGAATGGGTGTTTGTATAAGTTTGTTTACTTCCCTCAATTGTTCAAAAACTTTTTTGAGTTTTTTAACAGGATATCAATCTTTAAGACAGAAAAAATATTATATAAATAACACTAACTCAATTAAATCAAAGTTAGTTAGCTCAAGTTAAGATTGATGAAAAATTTATACTTTAAACTTAGTAATTATAAAAAGAAAATATGGATATTTTCTTCTTTTCTTTTAATATTTTCACTTGTTGGGATTTTGTATTCTACTTATTTTTCCCCTATAAAAAAACCTATAAATTTAGGTATGGATTTTCTAGGAGGGACTGAAATACGAATTGAACGAATATGCATGGATGATCAGTGTTCTTTAGAAACATCAGATGAAGTTATAAGAAAACTAAAAAAACTTAATGTCGAAAAAAGTCTAATTAATTCTATTAGATTACAACTACAAAATAATAATAAACTTATTTCAGTAAGAACTCCATTTATAAATTTAAATCAATCGCAGAATCTTCTAAATAATTTTGATGAAATATTAGGTCCTTTAAATTTTGAAAGCAAATCCAATAGATCTATAGGACCATTACTAGGTAAGCAACTTTTAATTAATGGGGCAACATCCTTAATGACTGCATTACTAGCTATTTCTCTTTATATTTCAATAAGATTCGATAAGAAATTTGCTTTATTTGCATTAATCGCATTATTTCACGATCTTTTTATTATTTTTGGAATATTTTCTTGGTTAGGAATTTTATTTTCTATAGAAGTTAATAGTTTGTTTTTAGTTTCATTACTTACTATTGCGGGTTATTCAGTAAATGATACCGTTGTTATTTTTGATAGAATCAGAGAGAATATAAAATCTGAATCTGATTTTGATACTAATCAAAATATTGAAAAATCAGTAAATGAATCTTTTAGGAGAACCTTTTTTACTAGTTTAACAACTTTGCTCCCCTTGATAACTCTAATTATATTTGGATCATATTCACTTTTTTGGTTTTCTATATCATTATCATTAGGAATATTAATTGGTAGTTATTCAAGTATCTTATTAGCTCCTTCCTTTCTAATAAAAGATTAAATAATAATAATATTTCTATGAAAATAAATTACTATTTAATTTTATTATTTTCTTTAGTTTTAATTGATCTATCTACAGAACTAAGAATTTTGTTTGATCATTTTACATTTAATTCTTTATATTTTGCATTATCTAAACATCCACTTTCTTTCTTTATTCTTTTTTCTTATCCATATTTATATAGGAAATTAACTAGATAATATCCGTTCCTTATCATTCGTTAATTCTTTTATTAATACTTGAATTACAACTGCAATTGGCAAAGATAATATTAATCCTAAAGGCCCGAATATAAAAGTAAATCCAAATTGAGATATTAATGTCAAGCCAGGAAGTAAATTTGTTTTTTTCTTTAATATAGAAGGCATTATTAAATAACTCTCTATATTTTGAATGATTATATAAGAACCTAAAACAGCTAATGGTTTCCAGAAGTTATCTAAAAGTGCTATCGATATTGGAAATATTCCGCTTATAACAGGTCCGATATTAGGAATTATGTTTAAGATCATTGCGATGATTGCATTTGAGACAACATATTTAACATCTAAAATTGTTAGAGCTATTAAAGATAGTAAACCAACTGATAATGAACTTATAACCATTGAAAAAGTCCAATTGCTTAATGCAATATTACATTTATCAAATATATGTCTAAATTTATTTCTATAAACTTTAGGTATAACCAGTAGTACCCCTTCCTTATAAGCTTTTGGTTCAATAGATATCATAAGACTCACTACTAATACAAACAATATTCTTATCAGTCCAGAGCCAAGGTTCCCCGCTAAATTAATTATATTTATAAAGCTTTCTTGAATTGCTTTAGCAATGGTTGCGCCATCTGGAATGGGGACAACATCATTAACTAAATTGAATATATCTATTACGTTCTCAGATTCTTCACCGTAAAGTAAATCGTTAAATTTGTTTAAATTAGAGTTGATCAAAATATTAATTCTTGACAATCCGTTTGGAATATCAATTAATAGCTCATTAAATTCTCTTATGAAGGGAGGTAATACAAGAATAGCAACTGTAAATATGATAAATGATATCACTACTAAAACAATCAATAAAGAAAGAGATCTTGGTAGTTTTAAACCAGTTTTAATTTGATTACATAAATTACAAACAACATTAGATATTACTAACGAACAAATTATTAAAAGAATGAATTCTCTTAAAGTCCAAATAATTAAAGAGCTAATTGTTACTACAGCAAATTTAAAATAGAAGGAACGATTCAATTTTATAAAAATTGCTTACTTCTTTTCAGAATATCCTAATCCATTTGATTTGGCATAACTATTCGCAAATCTCATGAACCTATCAAAATCAGGTTTAGTTTTCCATATATAGATACCCTCTAGAAACATTGGATCACCATCAACAAATTTAACTTTAACCTCTCTAGTTAATATTTCTCCTTCAGAATCTATCATTCTCATCCCTGTAATTTCACCATCCGCAATTGAAGATAATGCTTGAGGTTTTTCGAAAATAAAAATTGCTTGTCCTGTTGTTCCGTCATTACCCCTTGTTAATCTAATCTCTGGTACTACAGGTTCATCTACGCCATCATAGAACTGAATTTTAGCTTGTTTATTTGCTGTCATGATTATCTTGAAGTTAATTTCATATTTTAGATAATAAAAGCTATTTTCGTTATCAATTAATCTATTATTGAATCTTTTATTAATTTCAAAGCTATTTGATTATCAAATATATCAGTCATGTTTATTATTTTTAAATTATTTTTCCCAATTTTTTCATATTCGTAGCATTTATCATAATATTCTAAAACTGACTTGCAGACAGATTTCCAATCTTTAGTTTTTATTGAGTCGATAGCAATTTTAGTTCTCTGCGGACCTAGTCTTTTCTTTATTCTCATAACAGCATCTATTAGATCTTGTTCCTTAAAAACACTATATGTTTTAATTAATTCTTCTAAACGATTTGATTCGCTTTTTATAATCTCGATTCTTTCAGATACTTTCATTTTGCTGAAAAATTCATGAGGTATTTTACATTTTCCAATATTTGCACTTTCAGCTTCTACGAATATTTTTTTGTTTTTTGTAAATCTTTTTAATTCCTCTGCTATTAGATTTTCAAATTGTTCATTTGAAGGTTGTTTTTTCATGCCAAGTCCGCCAAAAGTACTTCCACGATGACAGGCTAGTGCCTCTAAATCAATAATCTGAAAGTTATTATCTTCAAGTATTTTTAATAATTTAGTTTTACCTGTACCGGTTTTGCCTCCTACCACAACTAATTCCCAATTCTTATTAAAACTATCTATTGTCCATTTTCTATATGATTTATAACCTCCCTGTAAAGTGATATTTTTTAAATTATATTTTTCCAAAAGCCAAGAAATGCTATTAGATCTCATACCACCTCTTGCGCAGTAGATTTTTATAATAGGTTCTTCTATTTTTAAATTATTATTAATAGATTTATAAGAATTTAATGCTTCGATTAAATTATCTACCATACTATCAATTTTATTCGCAACAAATTCCAAACCTTTAATTACTGCTTTTTCTCTTCCATAATTCTTATATATTTTTCCAACTATTGATCTCTCTTCGTTATCAAATAAAGGAATATTTATAGAATTTGGCAAATTTCCTTTATAATATTCTCCTGGACTCCTAACATCTATAAGTGGTCCTTTGAACTTCCTAAATTTCTTAAGTTCTTCCCTTTTGAAGTACATGGACAGTTTTTAATATTAGATGGATTTATTAGAAATGACAAACAAAGATCATGAAGATCATTATAAGAGTACATTAAATTTAGTTAAAAAGTTTATTGATTCAAATCAGAGAAAAAGAATTAATTTATTGTCTGATATTGAATCTGAAGTTGATAATTTGTTTTTGATTGGCAAAAAACTATTTGATGATTTCGAACAAGATGGAGATGATTGGGCAGTTGGTTGGTTATTACAAGTTTTAAAAAAGCATAAACCACTTTTTTTTAATGATAAAAAATATAATAATTGGTTTATTACTTCTTCAGATGCAAATATTAATTATGACGAATTACAGTTGAAGCTTTTAGAACAAAAATTTGAAGATGCTGATAGATTAACAAGCTCATTTTTAAGAAAGCTTGCTGGTAAGCTTGCAGAAAATCGTGGATATGTTTTTTATAGTGAAGTTAATAATATGTCAGGTATTGATCTTCAAACCATTGATAGATTATGGAGTGTTTACTCAAATGGTAAATTTGGTTTTTCAACTCAGGCAAAAATTCTAAAGTCAGTTGGAAAAAAATATGAATTGTTATGGCCAAAAATAGGATGGAAAAATGATGGCTATTGGACTAGATACCCAAATGCATTTAGTTGGTCTTTGGATGCACCTGAAGGTCACATGCCTTTAATCAATCAACTTAGAGGAGTTAGACTTATGGATTCGATACTCAGACATCCAGCAATTTCATTGAGGCATAATAATATTCTTTGATATAAAGCTCTTTGATAAGATAAAATATAAATACTAGTTATATATAGTTATGTCCTTTATTCAGGGCAAAATTCTATTAAATTTTATTATAAAAATACTTAATAGACCATCAATAACCTGGTCAAATTTCGAATTATGCTCATCATTACAATTAAGTGATTTTGTAGATTTGTTATTAGAACCCATTAAGTGTTCTCAGTATCGTTATCGCACAAAGTTAGGTCTACATGAAGCTCTAATAAATGCAGCTACTCATGGCAATAACTTAGATCCCCATAAATCAATAAGAGTTCGAAGAATTATTACTCCTAATTGGTGTGTATGGCAAATTCAAGATCAAGGTAATGGTTTAGAAATAAAAAAAAGAGTTTATAAATTACCTAAAGAGATTAGTTCTATTAATGAAAGGGGACTTTATATAATTAACGAATGTTTTGATGATATTAGATGGAGTAGTAAAGGAAATCGACTTCAATTAGCCTTAAAAAGATGAGTTTTTACTAGGGCATGGTTTATCTTCATTAATTCCTTTCAACCATTTAATACTTTCTTCTAAATAATTTATTGCATCTTTTTCATTCTCTGATATTAGTAACTGACACAATGCTGCTGAGATAAGCTCTGCAGATCTATTTATTTTTTTTCCTTTTAGTTTGTGCCAATCAATGTGATTAATTTTTAATTTATCATTCAATTTTTGGGCTAGCAGAACAATATCTTCATCACAGTTATTCATGGTATTTATTATTTGTACCTTATTTTACAGCAGACCAAACTTTAGTCATGAAAAATGATTTAGTTTTTATGTTATTAAAACCTATCTGTTCCATTTTAGAATTTATGTCTTCTTTGATGTAATCACAATAAAAAGGTTCATGAAATGATTTGTGAAAATTTTCCATTATCTGGATGAAATCAGGAGAATCATTCTCTTGTATTGAATCAGCAATAACCAAGACCCCTCCTGGCTCTAGTACTCTGAAAAACTCTTTTAAAACTTTTTCTCTTACGGTTCTTGGTAATTCATGGAACAAATATACACAAGAAATAGCTTGATGGCTATTATCCCCAAAAGGTAATTCTTCAGCATTACCTTTAACTAATTCAATTAAATCACCTTCTAAATTAGAAATAAATCTACTTGCTTCTTTTAAGTAAGATCCTGATAAATCAAGACCTATAATATTTTCCTTAGGGAATGCTCCTCTTAATTGTTTAAGTGTTCTTCCAGATCCAGTGGCAACATCAAGTATTTTTAAGGAACTTTTTTTCCTGTTACTGAAATTATGCAATCCTTCCTTGAGAGGTTTTATTATTCTTCTTCTCATTGAATCGGCACTTCCATTAAATAGAATTTCAACTTGTAGATCATAAATACTTGCTGAAAAGTCAGATAGATAACCATCTGTTTGATGATGAAAATTTCTCAAATAATATTTTGGATAGTTTTCATTATCAATATTATTTGGAAGATCCTGATAATTTTGCTTTCTTCTCCTATCCCATGTATTTGGCATATCTAGCCAAATTTTTGGATATTGAGTTAGATATCTAAGCCATGGTTCATCAAATAATAATTTTTTAGGATATATATTTTTTTCAGCATCATTCCAATCCTCTTCTCTCAAAAAATCCATTGAATTTTGAATGTCAATCAACAGTTTTTTGTCTATATTAAAATCACCCAACTTATTGTCTGGAAGCATAAAATTCATTATTCTTGTACTAAGTTCTTTATGAGCTAGTCCAGCAATACTTTTACCTTGTTGAAGAGTTTTGTATGCGATTTTAGAAATTTGTTCTCTTGCCATATTTAATAATACTTATATATATTTCAACAAAAAAAAAATCAATATGAGAATTAATTGTGATAATTCTCAAAAAGATTTTTAGATTAGTACGGGTTTATTTGAATTTAAGCATCGTAGTACATGAAGAATTCATGAGGATGAGGCCTCTGTCTTAATTGTTGAACCTCTTCATATTTAATATCTATAAAATTATCTATGAAATCTTCTGTAAAAACACCTCCAGCCAACAAGTAATCTTTGTCTGATTTAAGTGCATTAAGAGAATCATTTAGAGATGAAGGAACTGTGTCTATTTTAGAAAGCTCTTCTGCAGGTAATTCAAACAAGTCAACATCTACGCCATCACCTGGATCAATTTGATTTTTAATTCCATCAATACCAGCTAGCATCATTACAGAAAAAGCTAGATAAGGGTTAGCAAGTGCATCTCCTGACCTAAATTCTAATCTCTTAGCTTTAGGACTAGGTCCTGTTAATGGAATTCTAACAGCAGCAGATCTATTACCTTCTGAATAAACTAAATTTACAGGAGCTTCAAATCCTGGAACTAATCTTTTATAGCTATTAGTAGTTGGATTAGTAAATGCAAGAAATGATGGAGCATGCTTCAATATTCCCCCTATATACCATCTTGCTGTCTGAGAAAGGTTGGCATATGAACCTTCACCATAAAATAAAGGTTGACCACTTTTCCATAAACTTTGGTGAACATGCATTCCTGTTCCATTATCATTAAATACTGGTTTTGGCATAAAAGTAGCAGTTTTGCCATATTTTTTAGCAACATTTCTTACTACGTATTTGTATGTCATAACGTTATCGGCAGCATTTATTAAAGAATCAAATTTCATTCCTAGTTCATGCTGTCCAGCACCTGCAACTTCATGGTGATGCTTTTCAGTTGGAATACCCAATTCGCCCATAAGTAAAAGCATTTCAGATCTAATATCTTGCGCAGTGTCATTTGGAGCAACTGGAAAATATCCCTCTTTATACTGTATTTTGTATCCTAAGTTTCCACCTTCCTCAATTCTTCCAGTGTTCCATGGAGCTTCTATGGTATCAACACTATAAAAACAGCCACCTTCTTTAGAATCATATCTAACATCATCAAATAAAAAGAATTCTGGTTCGGGTCCAAAAAAAGCAGTATCTGCTATACCAGTAGAGTCCAAATATTTTAAAGCCTTTTGAGCTAATGCTCTTGGACACCTATCATAAGGCTCTCCACTTCTTGGCTCTTGAATAGAGCAAATCATGCTCAAAGTCTTGTGTTTATAAAATGGATCAATCCATGCTGTAGTTGAATCAGGAACCATAGACATGTCTGATGCGTTGATTGCTTTCCAACCTCTTATTGAGGAGCCATCAAATGCTAGACCTTCAGTAAATGATTCCTCTTCTATCATGTCAGATGTCAAAGTGAGATGTTGCCATTTACCATGTATGTCTGTGAACTTTAGATCGATAAGTTCAATTCCCTCATCTTTAATCTGACTTAGAACATCTTGGGGAGACTTGGCCATTGCTTAATAAATACCTTCAATAAAATTAATAAGTTGATGCTTTTATCTATGTATCAACCGTAACATTTTTGAACACTTAGTTAATTCTTTCAGTATTTCAAGTTATATGTTTACTAATTGTTAACTTAAATATTTAAATTGAATGAATTTCTTTAAACATTCTTCGCTTTAGTGAAGAAATTAGTTTAATTTAAAAGTAATGCTTTAAAAGGTTTTTGACAGAAACAAAACTTATCTCTACTTTGAACGAAGAGAATTTACCTTGTCTCGATAAAACATCTGTTCCTTCAAGACTTTTATTAGGACCTGGTCCTTCAAATGCCCATCCTGAAGTTCTTAAGGCTTTATCTCTTAATCCAATAGGACATTTAGATGAGGCATATATAGAATTAATGTCTGATGTACAAAAATTACTACGTTATACATGGCAATGTAATAATAGAATTACTTTACCAATGAGTGGAACAGGTAGTGCAGCAATGGAAGCCTCTATTGCTAATTTTATAGAGCCAGGAGAAAAAATATTAATTGCAAAAAAGGGATATTTTGGTGATCGCTTGGTTGATATGGCATCGAGATATAAAGCAGAAGTTTCAGTAATTCATAAAGAATGGGGAGAGGCGTTTACCTTAGAAGAAATAAAATATGAAATCGAAACATATAAGCCGGCAATATTTGCTATTGTTCACGCCGAAACATCTACTGGTGTATTGCAACCTCTTGATGGTATTGGTGATATATGTAGAGACAATAATTGTTTGTTTTTAGTTGATGCGGTTACTTCATTAGGGGCACTAGAGCTTTTTATTGATGATTGGAAAATTGATATTGCTTATAGTTGTAGTCAAAAAGGTTTAAGTTGCCCCCCAGGTCTAAGCCCACTTACTATTAATAAAAGAGCTGAAGATAAGCTTAGTTCAAGAAAATCTAAAGTTCCTAATTGGTATTTAGATTTATCTTTATTGAATAAATACTGGGGTTCTGATCGTGTCTATCATCATACCGCTCCAGTAAATATGAATTTTGCCATAAGAGAGGGGTTACGATTAATAGCAAATGAAGGTTTAGAAAATATTTGGAAAAGACATAACTCTAACGCAATAAAATTATGGAAGGGATTAGAAAGTTTAGGATTGGATTTACATGTCTCTACTGAAATTAGACTACCTACACTTACAACAGTTAAGATCCCACCAGCTATAAATGGAGATGCATTTAGAAACCATCTTTTAAATAATTTTGGTATAGAGATAGGAAACGGATTAGGAGCATTATCTGGCAAAGTGTGGAGGATTGGATTAATGGGATTTAACTCTAGTGATGAAAATGTTGATAGATTATTAAATTTGTTTGATACTGAATTAAAGAAATTTCCTATCTTCGATTCCTCAACTTTTGAAACCATAATTTAATTTTATTTTTACATTCTTTATCTAAAATTCCACTTACTACATACATTTTATGATGAGCACTTATATGTTTGGATAAATCAATTGTTCCTCCAAATCCACCTCTTTTATCATCTCCAACGCCATATATAACTTTACCCATTCTCGCTTGAACTAAAGCAGCAGCACACATTGTACATGGCTCTAAATTTATAATTATGCTGCATTCATTAAAACGCCAATCATTTTTAATCATTGCAGCTTGTCGAAGTGCTATTAATTCGGCATGTCCTAATGGATCATTATTAGTTTCTCTTTTGTTGCTTCCTCTACCAATACATCTTCCTTTCTCGTCAATTATAACCGCCGTAATTGGTAATTCAACCTTTCCAACTTCATCAGATCTTCGTAAAATGAATTTCATCCATTTAATATAATCTAAGTGTGTAAAAATTTTTTCTTGACTTGATTTGTCATGATCCATTTTATGAATAACTTCGGCTATTTATAAACATTATAAATAACTTATCAAATAATTTTTTATCGAATGACTGCAGATCCAATTAATAAAAAAGAATATCCGTTCCCAACATATTTAGGAAGTAACGATACTTTGCTCTCTCTTTTAAATAAAACTTCTCAAATTTTATGTCAATGGTTTTCTGATGCAGAGCATTTAGGACCTCTACCAATCGATAATAATTTTAAGTGTTCAGTTCCAGATGAATTCGGAAACTCTTCAGAAGTTTTATTTTCAGAGCTTGAGAATCTTATTTACAGTTCATTCAATCCAGTACATCCTGGCTCACTTGCTCATCTAGACCCTCCACCTTTAACAATATCCATATTAGGAGATTTAGTAGCCGCAGGATTAAATAATAATCTTCTTGCTAGTGAATTATCACCAAGTATTTCTCTTCTTGAAGAAACAATATGTAAATGGTTTTCTAAAAAACTTGGTTTTAAAGATTCGGCTGGAGGAACAGCAGCAAGTGGTGGAACTTTAAGTAATTTAAATGCACTCGTAGCTGCAAGAAATAGTGCCGGACTTGAATCTGACCCAAACGCAGTTTTTTTGATTAGTGAAGATGCTCATTCGTCATTTATGAAATGTAGTCGAATCATGGGTCTTTATAAGAATAATATTATCAAAATTAAAACTGATAAGAATGGTTCTATGGATATTTTTGATCTTAAACTTAATATTGATAAATGTTATGAGGAAGGTAAATCAATATTTTGTATTGTTGCTACTTTAGGTACAACAATAAGAGGGGCAATTGACCCAATTGAAAAAATAAGCCGTATTTGTAAAGAAAAAAAAATATGGCTACATATTGACGGATCAATTGGAGGGATTTTCGCAATAACTAAGATTCCAATCAATGGAATAAGTAACGTTAATCTTGCAAATTCAATAACTATTAATCCTCAGAAAATACTTGGGATTACAAAAACTTCCTCGATATTATTAGTCGCAGATATTGAAGTTCTTAAAAGTACATTTGCTACAGGATTACCTTATGTTTCTTCTGATAGTAATTTATTAAATAGAGGCGAAATTGGGATACAAGGATCTAGACCTGCTGAAATAATAAAACTATGGTTAGGTTTGAGATTCCTTGGTATGCAAGGAATTGAAAATATCTTAAGTACTTCTATTGAGAAAAGAAAATTTTTTGAAAATAATATAAATAAAAAAAAGTTTGATTTATACTCTGGTCCTTTACACATAATTTCATTCTTACCTAAGGGAATGACTAAAAATGAATCAGATGAATGGACTTTAAATAAAAAGATTAATCTTATGAAAAATAATTATATGCTTTCTAGACCGGTATTTAAAAATAAGTACTTATTAAGAGCAGTTCTAGGTAATTACAATACAAGTGAAAATCACATTAACAAACTTTTGGAATTACTCAATAAATAATTATGAATATGAGTCGATCAAAAATAGTCGCTATATTAACCGGTTTTATTTCTGTTTTAATTTGTATTTTGTATCTATTATTAATAACTATATTTGACTTTAGATCTTTCTTAAATGACCATATTGTT
>QCTP01000016.1 GCA_003211115.1 Prochlorococcus sp. AG-673-M19 | reverse complement strand
GAGAACAATAGATCACAAGATTTAGAGTTAAATATTTGTAAAACTAAGCAATTGACAAACATGAGATCAGCGGGCGCAGAGGAATTAGATACTTTGCAATCTCCTGTAGAAATTACTCTTGAAAGAGCACTCGAATATATAGGACCTGATGAAATGTTAGAAGTAACCCCTGATTCTATAAGAATGAGAAAACTCAATAAAAAGAAACTTTTGAAAAAATAGATTGTTATGAGAGAAGTAGAAATAAAAAGTTTTGAGGATAATTTTTTTAATGCTTTAAATCTCTTTAATAATCAAAAATGGTATGAAGCTCATGATGCCTTTGAAGATATATGGAATACACTTGATGGGGATGAAAGACAAATTATACAAGGAATACTTCAAGTTTCTGTTTCTCAATTTCACTTAAGTAAAGGCAATCTTAATGGAGCTACGATATTACTTGGGGAAGGTTTAGGAAGAATTAAAAATAGAACTAATATTAATTTAGGAATTGATCTTAAATCCTTTTGCAAATGTCTTGAGGAATTATTAAGAAAACTC
This sequence comes from Prochlorococcus sp. AG-673-M19, assembly GCA_003211115.1. GTDB lineage: Bacteria > Cyanobacteriota > Cyanobacteriia > PCC-6307 > Cyanobiaceae > Prochlorococcus_A. The sequence continues at coordinate 23,398 of QCTP01000016.1, read as the reverse complement.
CAGTATAGAGAAGAATTAAATGAAAATGATAAACCTTACTTAATTGACATAAGAAAAAAATGAATTTTGAAATAAAAAACTTATATCTAACTATTGATGGTAAATCTATAGTGAATAATGTCTCAATAACGGTATCTCCAGGAGAAATCGTAGGGTTAATGGGACCTAACGGTGCAGGTAAAACTTCTACTTTTAATCTTGCAGTTGGAAATTTAAAACCTGATAAAGGAGATATTTTAATGAATCATAAGTCCATAAAATCTTTACCATTACCTAGTAGAGCAAGACTTGGTTTGGGATATTTAACTCAAGAAGCAAGTATCTTTAGAAATCTTACAGTTAAAGAAAATATTGACTTGGCCTTACAAAAATCATTTTTTAGTAGCGCAATAGTTAGAAATAAGAGGGAAAAAATAATTAATGAATTTAATCTTAATAAAGTAGTTGATAATTATGGTTATCAATTATCAGGGGGTGAGAGAAGAAGGTGTGAAATAGCAAGAGCATTATCAGTGGGTAGAACAGGACCCAAATATTTACTTCTGGATGAACCTTTTGCAGGAATAGATCCTTTGGCTGTAAATGATTTAAAGAAACTTATAATTAAACTAAGTAAAAATGGAATGGGAATTCTTATCACTGATCATAATGTGAGAGAGACTCTATTAATAACTAATAAATCATATGTTTTAAGTGAAGGAAAGATTTTAGCGCATGGATCATCTAATGAACTTGCGAATAATAAAATAGTAAAAAAATTTTATTTGGGGGATGACTTTCGGCTTTGAGTTTTTAATTTAGAAATAAATTTAAATTAAATTATTTGATATAAGCATGTATTTTTATTTATTTTATAATTAGTTAACTAATTTAGTTTTTAATATTCCGCTAATGATTTCTGATATTTTTATCAAGAATTTAATTTACGATCCAGTATCTACTTTTGGGATTTTAAGCTTTTATCTTTTATTAGTTAATTTTCCTTTATCTTTAATAGCCTTATTCAATAAAAAATTCTCTTCATATGTGAGATTTCTTACTATAACAATTAATCTTTTAATAGCTTTACAACTTATCTCAAGATGGCTTGTTTCTGGGCATTTCCCGATAAGTAATTTATATGAATCTCTTTATTTCCTGGTTTGGGGTTTATCACTAGGTCAATTATTAGTTGAAAAAGAATATCCGACTCCGATAATCCCAACAATAGCAATACCTATAGAGCTTTTAACTGTAGCTTTTGCGTGCTTTGTTTTACCTGACGATTTAAAGTTGTCATCTAATCTTGTTCCCGCATTAAGATCTAGTTGGTTAATTATGCATGTAAGCGTAGTAATGCTAAGTTATGCAGCTCTTATTATAGGTTCCTTATTATCAGCATCTGTATTGTTTATTGGTAACAATCAACCTCTTCAACTTAGAAGTAGCTCTACCGGTATAGGTGGTTTCAAAGTTTCTAATTCTTACTCCATCAAAAATGGAGTTCAACCTATGAACTTTTCTCATTCTGAGGAATTAGATACTCTTAGTTATCGATCAATTTTAGTAGGGTTTGTTCTGCTAACACTTGGCTTAATTACCGGAGCTATCTGGGCTAATGAAGCTTGGGGTACTTGGTGGAGTTGGGATCCTAAGGAGACCTGGGCGTTCATATCTTGGTTATTTTATGCTGCCTATTTGCATATGAGAATAAGTAGAGGGTGGCAGGGTAGAAGACCTGCTTTGTTAGCTACTACGGGCTTTTTTGTCGTAATGATCTGTTATATCGGAGTTAATTTTTTAGGTGTAGGTTTGCACAGTTATGGATGGATATTTGGAATCTAAGTTAATTCTAAGTGCCAGTTTTTATGGCTCTGAAATCACCTTTCCCTTTTGAGCATCTAGAGCAACAGATCTTAGTTCATCGCAACCCTCTTTCAAAGTTGGATAAGCAAACATCCCACTTCCTGCAATGAAACAATTAGCACCAGCTTCTGCACATTGTGAAATTGTCCAATTTGCTTTTATTCCACCATCAACTTCAATATCTACATTTAGATTCTTTTCAATTACAATTTGTCTGATTTTTCTTATTTTATTTAGCATTGTAGGTATATAGGCTTGGCCACCAAATCCAGGATTAACAGTCATAACTAAAATATGATCGACCATATCCATAATATTTTCAATCATTTCAAATGGTGTATGAGGATTTAATGCAACTGATGGTGATCCACCAAGATCCCTTATCCTTCCCAGTACTCTATGAAGGTGAACATTGGCTTCTGCATGAGCTATTACGACCCCTGGCTCTCCATTAGGACCTTTTGTTGCTTGAACATATGCCTCAAGCATTGTTTCACAGTTATATTGACTTACCATTAATTGAGTTTCAAAAGGAACCTTGCAATACTTTCTACATGCGGCAATCATTTCGGGTCCAAATGTAAGATTTGGTACAAAATTTCCATCCATAACATCAAATTGAATACGATCAACACCTGCTTCTTCAAGATCTTTCACGCATCCTCCCATATTTGCCCAGTCTGCAGGTAGAACGGAAGGAATTATTTGAATTGGTCGATTAACACTAAATGAATTTTTAGAATTAGATTCGGTCATTTAATTTTTTAAAATATTTAAATAAGATACTATATTTGGCTGCTTATTCCTAATTTAAAGTCACGGCCTGATAAAGTAACACCTGCAAAGAGTTAAAAAAAGCTAATTAGCAAAATAATTCTTATAAAAAAGGCATTTTTTATGAGAACATATTTAAACCTCTTAGAAAATCTTTAAAAATTTAATTGTGAATCAAACTTTAATTCAAGAAATTCTCGAAGTAGTCGAGCAAGCTGCAATCGCATCAGCAAAACTTACAGGTCTTGGACAGAAAGACGAAGCTGACGCTGCTGCTGTAGAAGCAATGAGATTGCGAATGGGTAAAATTGAAATGAAAGGAAAAATTGTTATAGGTGAAGGTGAACGTGATGAAGCACCAATGTTATATATTGGTGAGGAGGTAGGAAGTGGTAACGGTCCAGGGGTTGACTTTGCTGTAGACCCTTGTGAGGGAACTAATCTTTGTGCTAACAACCAGAGAGGATCTATGGCAGTATTAGCTGCCTCAGACACAGGAGGGCTTTTCAATGCCCCTGATTTTTATATGAATAAATTAGCTGCTCCGCCAGCAGCGAAAGGAAAGGTAGATATTAGAAACTCAGCTACTGAGAACTTAAAGATTTTAAGTAATTGCTTGGATTTAGCAATTGATGAACTTACAGTAGTAGTTATGGATAGAGCAAGACATAAAGGCTTGATCAAGGAGATTCGAGAATGTGGCGCTAAAATTCAACCAATTTCTGATGGAGATGTTCAAGCTGCTATTGCATGCGGATTTGCCGGTACTGGAACTCATTGCTTAATGGGTATTGGCGCAGCTCCTGAAGGTGTTATATCAGCTGCTGCGATGAGAGCATTGGGAGGGCATTTTCAAGGACAGTTAGTATATGATCCCGCCATTGCACAAACCTCTGAGTGGGCCGATTATACAAAAGAAGGAAATATAAAACGTTTAAATGAAATGGGAATTACTGATATTGACAAAATCTATGAGGCTAATGAACTAGCGTCAGGAGAAAATGTTATTTTTGCTGGTAGTGGAATTACTGATGGATTGTTATTTGATGGAGTCAAATTTGAAAAAGATTGCACTAGAACAAGTAGCCTTGTAATAAGTACATTAGATAGTACTTGTAGATTTACAAATACAATACATATGAAAGATGGCGCTAAAAGCATCAGTCTTTAATATTTCCATTTAATTTTATGCATATTGTTGTCGTCGGACTAAGTCATCGCACGGCACCTGTCGAAGTGCGTGAGAAGTTAAGTATTCCGGATCAATCTATTTCCGAATCACTAAAAACTCTTAGGGCTTACTCTGATATTTTAGAAGTTTCTATTTTAAGCACTTGCAATAGGTTGGAAATATATGGTCTTGTAAAAGATAAAAATATTGGTATTTCATCTATCAAAGAATTTTTATCTGAATATTCTAAGGTAAATTTTGAAGATCTAAATCCACATCTTTTTGATTTTAGACAAGAAGAAGCTGTTTTTCATTTAATGAAAGTATCAGCGGGATTAGATAGTCTTGTATTGGGCGAAGGTCAAATCCTTTCGCAAGTAAAAAAAATGATGAGATTAGGACAGGAGAACCAATCTACTGGACCAATTCTCAATAGGTTATTAAGTCAATCAGTTAGTGCTGGAAAGAAAGTTAGATCTGAAACAAATTTAGGAACTGGAGCAGTATCAATTAGTTCAGCCGCTGTAGAACTGGCTCAATTAAAAATTGGACAGGATCATGGTGTTGATGGACTTGTAAGTTTGAAATCAGAAAAAGTTCTTGTCGTTGGAGCTGGACGTATGAGTAGACTTTTGATTACTCATTTAAAATCCAAAGGATGTGATAAGCTCACTCTCTTAAATAGAAATATTGATAGAGCAATTAATCTTGCAGGAGATTTTCCAGATCTTGAAATTATTTGCAAGAATTTAAATGAATTAGATGAAAACATATCAATATCTTCTCTTGTCTTTACAAGTACCGCCTCTGAAAAACCATTTATTGATTTAGCTAGAGTTGAAAATATAACTTTAAAAAACAAACTTAAATTCATTGATATAGGTGTACCAAGAAATATTTCTAATGATGTAAAAAATCATGCTTTCATAGATTCTTTTGATGTAGATGACCTAGAAGAAGTTGTTTCTAGAAATCAAGAATTTAGGCAAAAAATAGCAAAAGAAGCTGAATCTTTAGTTAAAGAGGAAAGAATCATCTTTTTGGAGTGGTGGGCAAGTTTGGAAGCAGTTCCAGTTATAAATAAATTAAGATCTGACTTAGAGTTAATAAGAAAAGAAGAGTTGCAAAAAGCATTGAGTAGAATGGGACCTGATTTTTCTGCTCGGGAAAGAAAAGTTGTAGAGGCTTTAACAAAAGGAATTATTAATAAGATTCTTCATACCCCAGTAACTAAATTGAGAAGTCCTCAGTCTAGGGAAGAAAGACAAGCATCATTAAAAATCGTGGAAAAATTGTTTTCATTGATAGATGATGATCAAAATAATTAAAAATTCTTAGTTTATATTAAGTTTTTCATTAGATTTTCCCGAATACCTTTGTAAAGTGGCCATTCCCATTTTTATATTTGCACATAATCAGTTAATTTTAATAATTGAGTATACCTCCATTAAATTGTAATGAAGCGTGTGTTGGCAATCATCCTCGGAGGAGGAAAAGGTTCTAGGCTTTATCCCTTAACAAAAATGAGGGCTAAACCTGCAGTCCCTTTAGCAGGTAAATACCGATTGATTGATATCCCGATTAGTAATTGTATTAATTCTGGGATTAATAAAATGTACGTCTTGACTCAGTTCAACAGTGCTTCTCTTAATAGACACATTGGAAGAACTTATAACTTAAGTGCCCCTTTTGGTCAAGGATTTGTGGAAGTTCTAGCTGCTCAGCAGACTCCTGATAGTCCAAAATGGTTTGAAGGTACTGCTGATGCAGTAAGGAAGTATCAATGGTTATTTCAGGAATGGGATGTTGATGAATACCTAATATTGTCAGGTGATCAGCTCTATAGAATGGATTACAGTTTATTTGTTCAGCACCATAGAGAAAACAATGCTGATTTAACTGTTGCGGCATTGCCAGTTGATGAGTCTCAGGCTGAAGGTTTTGGCCTTATGAGAACAGATGAATTGGGAAATATAAAAGAATTTAGCGAAAAGCCTATTGGGGAAAAATTAAAGTCAATGGCTGTTGATACATCTAAGTTCGGATTAACTAAGGAATCAGCTGTAGAGAAACCATATCTTGCTTCGATGGGGATATACGTTTTTAGTAGAAAGACTCTCTTTGATCTCTTAAATAAGTTTCCTAATTATACAGATTTTGGTAAAGATATAATCCCTGAGGCATTAGGTAGAGGAGATATATTAAAGAGTTATGTCTTTGATGATTATTGGGAAGATATTGGAACTATTGGAGCCTTTTTTGAATCGAATTTAGCATTAACTCAACAACCAAAACCACCATTTAGTTTTTATGATGAAAAATTTCCAATATATACAAGGCCAAGATATCTTCCTCCATCAAAACTTGTAGATGCTCAAATTACTGACTCAATAGTTTGCGAAGGAACTATTTTGAAATCATGTAGTATTTTGCATTGTGTTTTAGGTGTGAGGAGCAGAATTGAAAGCGATTCTGTTATTGAAGATACCTTGGTAATGGGGGCTGATTTTTTTGAGTCTGTTGAGGAAAGGATTGAATTAAGGAAAGGTGGTGGTACTCCTCTTGGAGTAGGTGAAGGCACAACTATTAAAAGAGCAATCCTTGATAAGAATGCAAGAATTGGAGATAATGTTGTGATTGTAAATAAGGATAGAGTTGAAGAATCTGACAAACCCGAGTTGGGATTTTATATACGAAATGGAATTGTTGTTGTAGTTAAGAATGCAACTATTGCTAACGGAACGATTATTTAATTTAGTATTTCGATCAATTTTCGCTGACATAAGTAATATTTTTTAAGCAATTTCTATAAGTTGCATGCAATATATATTTATTGCGTTTTTTTATTTTATGTCCAAGGCACATTTTGGTTTAATCGGTCTTGGAGTCATGGGGGAGAATTTAGTTCTTAATGCAGAAAGGAATGGTTTTTCTAGTGTTGTTTTTAATAGAACCTATTCAAAAACTGAAGAATTCTTAGAAGGTAGAGGCTTAGGAAAGAATATAGAGGGCGCTAAGACACTCCAAGAATTTGTAAATAAGCTAGAAAGACCAAGAAGAATATTAATGATGGTCAAAGCCGGATCTGCTACAGATGCTGTCATTGACAATATTTCTGAATACCTTGAAGAGGGAGATTTATTAATCGATGGTGGTAATTCTCAGTTTAAGGATACAGAGAGAAGGGTTAAGACTCTTGAAAGTAAAAGCTTTGGTTATATAGGAATGGGTGTTTCTGGTGGCGCCAAAGGTGCTTTAGAGGGACCAAGTATGATGCCAGGTGGTACGAAGGCCTCCTATGACGCAATAGAAAGTTTATTGACTAAAATGGCTGCCAAAGTTGAAGACGGTCCTTGTGTCGCTTACGTTGGACCAGGTGGCTCTGGACACTTCGTTAAAACTGTTCATAACGGTATTGAATATGGTATCGAGCAGATACTTGCAGAGGCTTATGACTTGATGAAGAGAGTTAAGAATATGAATGGCTCACAAATGTCAGAGGTTTTTGGAATTTGGAATAATACAGATGAATTAGCTTCTTATCTTGTTGAAATAACAGAGATATGTTTAAACACTAAAGATGAATCAACAGAAGAGTATGTAGTTGAGAAAATATTGGACAAAGCCGGTCAAAAAGGTACTGGTTTATGGACTGTAGTCAGTGCATTAGAACTTGGTGTCTCAGTTCCTACTATTTATGCCTCTTTAAATGCAAGGGTTATGAGTTCCCTCAAAGAGCAACGTGGTAAAGTCGAGAAAGCTATCCCGATGGAAGCTATAGAAGATTTTGATTTGGGTGATATTTCTAATGGTATGAAACCTTTATTCGATGCGGTTGTTCTTGCCACTATTGCTAGTTATGCACAAGGTATGGATATATTAAGTGAAGCATCATCTGTTTATAATTATGGATTGAATATGCCATCAATTGCTCAAATATGGAAAGGCGGTTGTATTATAAGATCTAAATTATTAAGGAAAATTCAAGATGCATATCAAAAAGATCCTAAATTAAATAATTTAATATTTGATGATTGGTTCAATAACGAAATTTCTACAAGAATTGATAATTTAGCCAGTGTTGTTTCTTCCTCAACTAAAGCTGGTATACCGGTACCTTGTTTATCTAGTACTTTAGATTATCTTAATAGTTACAGAACAAACAGGCTTCCTCAAAATTTAGTTCAAGCGATGAGAGATTGTTTTGGCTCTCACACTTACGAAAGAGTTGATAAAGAAGGAAGTTTTCATACTGAATGGATGAAATGATTGAAAAATCTTATGATGGATACAAACTATATATATATAAAGATAAATTTGAACTTTTCACTAATGTTTCTAAATTTATAGAAAATCAAATTTTTAAAATCTTAAAAACTAAAGAAAGATTTCAATTTTGTGTAAGTGGTGGTTCAACTCCTAAATCTGTATATCAATTACTATCAGAGAGAGATATTGAATGGAATAGAGTTGATATTTTTTTAGGTGATGAGAGGTGTGTTGATCCAAAATCTGAATTAAGTAACTCGCTGATGTTAAAAAATTCGTTGCTAACTAAATATGGTAATAAAGCTTTCTTTTATGAGATTTTTAGTGATAAAAAAGTTGATGATAATATCTCTAAGAATTTATTGATTTCTAAAATGAGTGAAAAGTGTAATGGTTACCCCCCATCTTTCGATTTAACTTTATTAGGCCTTGGAGATGATGGTCATACCGCTTCATTATTCCCATATCAGAAAGATAATAATGCAGATGATTTAGTAATTTTTAATGAGGGTAAGGGGCTTAAAAGAATTTCTCTAACACCTAAAGTACTCTCAGCTTCTTCCAAGATAATATTTTTAGTTAGTGGAGCATCTAAACAATTAGCACTCAAGAGGTTGTTGGATAAAGATGAATCTCAAGAAAGGACTCCTTCTAAACTGATTAAATCAAGTAACCAGATATCAATATTTTGCGATGAAGAATCTTCAAAAGAATTATTAATTTAGTTAGAGTCTATTAAGTTTTAAACAAATTAATTAATGAATAATAAAAAAGTTTTATTCCAGAAAAAAGAGTTTGAAGGATGGAAAACCTTAAACGATACTGTTATGGGCGGATCAAGTTCAGCTTATTGTGAAAATACAAATTCTGGGTTGCTATTAAAAGGAAATATCATAGAGAAATCTGGAGGTTTTGTTAGTTGTAGATCATCGATATTTAAACCGTCATTAGATATTAGCGAGTATCAATCTTTTGAATTAAAAATAGATGGTCAAGGAAGAACTTTTAAATTTGCAGTTGCATGCGAAGATGACATCCTTGGGCTGACTGAATTTATTCCTGGTGGCCTAAGATGGATAAAATCATTTCCTACTAAAAAATTTGGAACAACTAGTATTCACATTCCTTTTAATTCTCTTAGTCCCTCAGTAAGAGCTAATAAGGTCCGTTTCCCTTTCAAATTTAAACCATCAAAAATTAAAAGATTACAAATTCTGCATTCAAAATTTGGTGATAATGGTCTACTTAATGATGGATTCAAATCGGGTCCAATAAAAATATTATTAAAATCAATCAGTGTTTTTTGAAGATTTTGACGAAGATTTTAATACTTTAATTGCTAAATCAGCAGATTTAACTAATAAACCCTTTTTGCACTCCGTCGTAAAGATTAGTGGTGAATATGAAAAAGATAATGAGGATATTGATTTAACTATGAATATATTATGTAGAGATATTGATGGGATAAGAATGGATATTTATGATCTTGAGTTGGAACTTTTCAGATCTAATAGTGAATTGGTTTTAGTTATTTCAAAGTTGAACTTTCCTGATGAACCTATTTTATGGAGTGGTGTAAAAACAATATGGATGAATAGTAATAATGGCAAAAAATGTTCACCTCCTAAATATAGTTCTAGATTAGAGAACCTTGCTACGAGGATAAAAAATTTTATTACTTAGAACATTTTATTTGGAATTTATTCTTCGAAGTCTGTAACTGCTCCTAAACTTGACGTGCTAACTATTCTTGCATATTTAGAAAGAACTCCTTTTTTATATTTTTTAATTGGCTTTTCCCAGCTAATTCTTCTCTTTTCTAATTCCTCATCAGATAGTTCAACTTCAATTAATTGGTTTACTGCATCAACAGTAATTAAATCACCTTCTCTTATTAACGCTATATTCCCCCCTACTGCTGCCTCGGGTGCAATATGTCCAACAACAAGTCCGTATGTGCCGCCACTAAATCTACCATCAGTTATTAGAGCTACTTTTTCTCCTAATCCTTGCCCAACAATTGCGGATGTAGGAGCTAACATTTCTCTCATTCCTGGTCCGCCAACAGGGCCTTCATTTCTTATGACAACGATATTACCAGCTTTGATATCATTATTCAAAATTGATTTAAGACAATCCTCCTCACTTTCAAAAATGCGAGCAGGTCCCTTTAAAACAGGATTCTTTACTCCACTAATTTTGGCTACGCAACCTTCCGAGGCTAAGTTACCTTTTAGAATGGCTAAGTGACCTTTTTTATAAAGTGGGTTTTCAATATCTCGAATGACATCCTGATTCTTTGGAGGATTATCTGGAATATCAATTAATGATTCAACTATTGTTTTACCCTCTATGTTTCTACAATCACCATGTATCAAACCTGCATTCAAAAGTATTTTCATGACTTGAGGAATTCCTCCTGCTTTATGAAGATCTACTGTTACATATTTGCCACTAGGTTTTAAGTCGCAAATTACAGGTACCTTTTGTCTTATTTTTTCAAAATCTTCGATATTAATATCAATACCTGCAGTGTTAGCTATAGCTAATATGTGAAGTACCGCATTTGTAGAACCTCCAATAGCCATGATTACAGATATTGCATTTTCAAAAGATTCTTTAGTCAAAAGATCTAGTGGCCTGATATCTTTTTTAATTGCATCTAAAAGTATTTCTGCACTTTTTTCGGCACTAACTTCCTTCTCATAATCTTCTGCCGCCATTGTTGAACTATGTGGAAGACTTAAACCTAAGACTTCTATAACTGCTGACATGGTATTGGCTGTGAACATTCCTCCACAACTTCCAGCTCCTGGAATACAATTTTTTTCAACCTCAATTAATCTTTTCTCATTTATTTTCCCTGAAGTTAATTGCCCAACGGCTTCAAAAGCACTAACAACCGTAAGGTCTTCACCGTTTAATTTGCCAGGTTTTATAGTACCCCCATAAATAAATATGGATGGGATATTCATTCTCGCAATTGCTATCATTGCCCCTGGCATATTTTTATCACAACCACCTATAGCTAAAACCCCATCCATACTTTGAGCATTACAAGCAGTTTCAATTGAATCAGCTATAACTTCCCTAGACACCAAAGAATATTTCATTCCCTCTGTTCCCATAGATATTCCATCACTCACAGTGATGGTTCCGAACATCTGAGGCATTCCTCCAGATTTCCTTATTGAATCTTCTGCTTTAAGAGCTAATTTGTTTAAGCCCATATTGCATGGTGTAATGGTGCTATATCCGTTAGCAACTCCAATAATAGGTTTATTAAAGTCTTCATCGTTAAATCCAACTGCTCTTAACATTGATCTGTTAGGGGACCTTTGAACACCTTGAGTTATTGCAGATGATCTTAATTTATTCATATGATTTGAGAACCTTCTTTATTTTATTGCCCTAACTCCTCAAGTTGTCTCCTTACATCAGCAATTGCAGAATTTAGTTGTTCAACTTTTTGTTCCAACTTCTCCCCCTCAACTTCATTTATGTTTTCGTTAGTGTCAATAGCTTCTGAACCATCTTGAATTCTAGATGAATACATCATTGCTTTTTGTTTCTTTTCCTCTTTTCTTTTATCTGCTTCAGATATTAACCACCATGCCAAACCTGCTGCTCCGATAAAAGCACCACTTATTAACGATAAAAAATTATTTGAAGACGAATCTCTGTATTCAGACATTGTTAATTTATTTCTATTTATATTATATCTTAGTTCTTATTTAAAAATATAGTACTCAAACGCAATAAAGGGTTGCCAATGCCAGGCTTTAACAAATTTGATTGATCATCTTCTTCATCAATACAAGAAGTATATATCACTTGTTGAGGAAATATCTTTGCAATTTCATTTAACCCTTTATTGCTGCAAATTGATGATATTAATAAAATCCTATTAGATTCAACCCCTAATCTTTTTAAATTAATAAGGGTTTCAATTGGATTTGATTTCATTTTTATTTGATCTGAATAAACAATAATTCCTTCATTATCGTCAACCTTAGTTGGTAAGTCTCCTAAACAAAGAGTTGAACTTGGGATCACTTCTTTTGCTCCGTACCATAGGGATAATCCTTCAGGCATTTTCGCTATTACTTTTATTGGATAATCATTATTTATAAAAAAACCTTCTGCTTCTCCATAATTTGTACTTATTATCTCTTTTTTATATGGAAGCCAATCTCTTAACGCTTCATAAGTTAACCATTTTCCTAATTGCTCATAACCGGTTGAATATAAAATATTAGGAGTATTTTTTTCTCTTAAAATTGAAAGCCAATGCTTTATTAATGGATGAGGTGGAACAATAACCTTTAGTGACATTGCCATATATTTTCCTTTAAGATAGAAATACAAACTTTAAAACCCTAGATCTAAAATACATTTTTATTATGATTAAATCAATTAATTTTCCTTCCCTCAAGAATGCTTTAATAACTATATTTTTTATTGGAATCCTATTTTTTAGTTTTGTAAACTCTGCTTGGGCTAAACGTCCTCCTGAAATAAGAAATCAGCAAGATCTTGATTTAGAGCAAGATATGCATGGTCAAGATTTAAGTGGTAATGAATTTGTAAAGTTCAATTTAAATGGATTTGATTTTAGTCAAAGTAATTTAGAGGGCGCAGTTTTTAATAATAGTAAATTACAAAACGCAACTCTGAATGGAGCTAATCTTAGTGATGCTTTAGCATATGCAACAGATTTTACAGACGCAGATCTTTCAGATGTTAATTTTACAAATGCATTATTAATGGAAAGTAATTTTGAAGGAGCAAAGATAGATGGTGCAGATTTTACTAATGCAGTTCTTAGTCGTATTCAACAAAAAGAATTATGTGAAATAGCAAATGGTACAAATAGTTCTACAGGAGAAAGTACTGAATATAGTCTTGGGTGTTAGAACTTAATAAATGAAAAAAAGAATACCTGTAATAGTAATCTCTGGATTTCTTGGTTCCGGAAAGACCACTTTTTTAAGATATTTACTTAAAGAAAGTAATAAAAAGTTTGGGTTAATAATTAACGAATTTGGTGATGTTGGAATTGATGGTGACTTGGTTAAAAGTTGTAACGGCTGCGATGATTCAGATGAAGATTGTATTATTGAATTAAATAATGGGTGTTTGTGTTGTACTGTTCAAGATGATTTTATTCCCTCGATAAAATCACTTCTAAGTTTTAATCCAGATATTGAGGCAATAATCATTGAGACGAGTGGATTAGCCTTACCCTTACCATTGATACAAGCACTTAATTGGCCTGAGATAAGGACCTCAATATATCTTGAACTCGTTATTGGTATAGTAAATGGAGAGTCGATGCTTGAGGGATCTCCAATAAATGATTTAAATGAAATAACTAATCAATATGATGCATTAAATAGGATTGACCATAATTCATCAATTGATGAACTCTTTGAAGAACAGTTAGAGGTTTCTGATCTCATTTTAATATCGAGATCAGATGTTTTAAATGAAAATGAATTTAAATCCATCCAAAATATTATTAAAGACAAGTTTAATTCAACTGTACCTATTCTTAAATCTCTTAATGGCAAAATCGATTTAAAATATATATTCGATATTGATTTAAAAAAGGACAATTATAAAAAATTTAATTATGAAGAACATGATCATAATCATGTTGAACTTGTCTCTGATTCAATAAAATTAAATTATTTTCTTGATAAAAAAGAATTTGAAAAAGAGATAGTAAACGTATTAAGTGAAATAAATATTCTTCGAATTAAAGGACGTATATGGATTCCAAATAAATTATTGCCTTTACAAATACAAATAGTTGGAAAAAAAATAAATACTTGGTATGAAGAAGCACCTCTTAATTGTTGGAGACCGATAGATAGTGGTGGACTTGAATTAGTTATAATATCCTTTGATAATGAATCAATTATAAAATTTAGAAAAAAAATTAAAGAGAAATTTAAGGTTTTAAACGTCCAAAAATAAGTGTTTAATTTTATAGTTATTTTCTAAAATAAATTCCCTAATTTCAAAATTGAAAATGGAAGGTTCAAAAATTGCTTTCAAAGCTAATATTCTTACTAAAAATTCAATTCCTTGTTTTAAAGTTGTTTGCTCTAAATGTGCTGGTTCAGGTAATTTTAAAACTCCAGAAAACTCAAGAAGAACTTGTTTAGAATGTTTTGGTAAAGGTTTTATAAACGTTTAACTAATTTTTTTATTATTAATAATAAAAATATTTGTTTATGAATTTAGAGTACTTTTTTATTAAAATTTAAACTATTCTTCTATTAGAAATAATTTTTTAATTGGATAAGTTTGAAGTTAAAGTTTTCATAAGGTTAAGACCTTCAGTTCTTGATCCCGCAGGAGAAGCAATAAAATCTGCCTCCAACAAACTTGGAGTCCAAGGAATTAAATCCTTAAGAATAGGAAAAATGATTGAAGTTAAAATTGAAGGTAATCAAGAAGTGGATGTTCAAGAAAAAATTGATTTATTGTGTGATCGATTATTTGCAAATACAGTTATTGAAGATTATGAATATACAATAAAGAAATTATAAATGGCTAGTTTTACAGTTGGCATTGTTGTTTTTCCGGGTTCTAATTGTGACCGTGATGTTGCCTGGGCTTTGGAAGCTTGTTTAGACATTAAAACAAAATTTTTATGGCATGAATCAAATGATTTAAATGATATTGATTCAATTGTTTTGCCAGGAGGATTTAGTTATGGTGATTATTTAAGATGTGGAGCAATCGCAAGATTTTCCCCATTAATAAATGCTTTACATGATTTTGTTAAAAGCGGTAGAAGAGTATTAGGAATATGTAATGGGTTTCAGATTTTGACTGAATCAGGTTTTCTTCCTGGTGCTCTTGTCGCAAATGAAAATCTTAATTTTATTTGTAAAGATGTTGATTTGAATGTGATCACTTCAAAAGGGCGATGGTTTAAAAAGTTAGATGAAAAACAAACTATAAAATTACCAATTGCTCATGGAGAAGGACGTTATCATTGCGATCAAGATACTCTTAAAAGACTTATCGATAATGATCTAATTGCACTTAAATACAAAACTAATCCTAATGGTTCAACTTCTGATATAGCAGGTATAACTAATGAAAAAGGAAATGTTTTAGGATTAATGCCTCATCCTGAAAGGGCATGTGATGAATCGATTGGAGGTATAGATGGTCTCTATACTTTGAAGTCATTAATGACATGACAATAATTACACAATAAAAAAGGTCTCCATTTTTTGGAGACCTTTTTTTAGACATGGTTTAAAAGTTAAACTGTTGCCTTTACTTTTGGATCTAAGTTGCCCTTTGCATATAGATCAGCATAATAATTTGTACTGCTTTGTTTTATCTTACTTGCTTGACCTTCGCACCAGAATTGCTTGTACCTATCAAGGCAAACTTGCTTCATGTATTTTCTAGCAGGTTTATTGAAATGTCTTGGGTCGAAGTTTGCTGTGTCCGCAAAAGCAGCTTCTCTGACAGCTGCTGTAAATGCAAGTCTATTATCAGTATCGATATTAACTTTCCTTACCCCGTTTCTAATGCCCTCTTGAATTTCTTCTACTGGGACACCGTATGTTTGTGGGATTTCCCCACCATATTTGTTAATGATATCTAACCATTCTTGCGGAACTGAACTAGATCCATGCATTACAAGGTGAGTATTTGGAAGAGCTTTATGGATTTCAGCAATTCTGCTTATAGCAAGGACCTCTCCTGTTGGCTTTCTAGTGAATTTATAAGCACCATGACTTGTTCCTATTGCTATAGCTAAAGCATCAACTTTTGTTTTTGCAACGAAGTCTGCAGCTTCTTCAGGATCAGTTAAAAGCATATCTGTTGAAAGTTCTCCTTCGAATCCATGACCATCTTCAGCTTCTCCTTTACCTGTCTCTAATGATCCTAGACAACCTAGTTCTCCTTCAACACTAACTCCAACTGAATGCGCAAAATCTACAACTTTTTTCGTAACTGCAACATTATATTCATAACTAGCTGGTGTTTTGGCATCTGCTTCTAGTGAACCATCCATCATTACTGACGTGAAACCATTAATTGCTGCTGAATAACAAGTAGATGGCTCATTCCCGTGGTCCTGATGCATAACAACGGGAATATTAGGGTAAGTTTCTGTTGCTGCAAGGATGAGATGACGAAGGAAGATTTCTCCAGCATAATTTCTTGCTCCTCTTGAAGCTTGAAGAATTACTGGACTATCAGTTTCATAAGCAGCTTCCATTATCGCTTGAACTTGTTCAAGATTGTTGACATTAAAAGCTGGTATACCGTAACCGTTCTCGGCAGCGTGATCTAAAAGTAGTCTCAGTGGAACGAGGGCCATAATTAAAATTAATTAGATGCTTAGAAAAAATAAGCAGTATGTTCCGAGAGTTTAATATATAGAGGTATCAAATGTCACGTAATTAGATATACAAAATACTAAAGAGTGAAACTATTTGAGCAACTCAGTGTATATTTTCTACTTGTTTTGTTAGTAAGTGTAGCCAGCAACAAATAATTGTTCATCAGATGAAGGCTGAGATCCTGCTACATATGTACCTTTTGCAGCTTCAGAGTTTGCCTGTGCTCTAGCAATTAAAGCTTTTTGACCTGCATCTGTTTCGCTCCCTTTCCATTCTTTTAAGCAAGAGTGCTGTAGAGCTCGTCCATATGAAAATGAAACGTTCCATAATGCTTTTCTGTAAAGAGTATTCATATTATTTAAATAAACTGAAGCTGCTTCCTCACTTAAACCTCCTGATAAGAAAACAATTCCTGGTACTGATGCAGGTACACATCTTTCCATTGTTCTTATTGTCATTTCAGCAACTTTCATTGGATCAGCTTTTGTCGGACACTCAGCTCCATTAACAGTCATTGAAGGTTTTAAAAGTGTACCTTCAAGGAATACCCCATTAGCCTGACAAGCTATGTATACCTGCTTAATAACTTCTTCTTGAACTTCAGCAGTTTTCTCAATAGTATGATCACCATCCATTAAGATTTCAGGTTCAATTATTGGAACCAAGCCTGATTCTTGAACTGATCTAGCATATCTTGCTAATCCCCAAGCATTTTCTTGAATAGATAATTTTGAAGGGCAACCATCTTTTGTTATTTGTAATACTGCTCTCCATTTTGCAAATCTTGCTCCTTGTTCATAGTATTTTGCTGCCCTCTCTACTAATCCATCTAAACCAGAACAAAATGTTTCTACATCCCCTCCTCCTGGAAGAGGGTTCAAACCTTTATCAACCTTTATACCTGGTATGATTCCTAAATCATTTAACTTTTTCACCATTGATTCGCCATCAGGATGGTTCTGAAAAAGTGTTTCTTCAAATAAAATTGCACCACTTATATATTTACCAAGACCTTCTGTTGTAAAAAGCATTCCTCTATAAGCTTTTCTATTCTCTTCAGTATTTTCTACTCCAATACCTGCTAATCTTTTCCCTACTGTTTTAGTCGATTCATCTACAGCTAAGATACCTTTACCTTTAGAAGCTAAAAGTTGAGCATTTTCTTTAAGCTCATTTTTGTAGTAATTTAATACCATTCTTTAAAATTTCAGTTCAATTGATTTTTCCAGAATATGAAGAAAAAATAAAATCAATCCAATACTAAATCGAGTAAAAATTGTTACTAATTAATGTACAAAGCTAAATTTTTATGGTTATACCATTCTCTGAAGATTTTCTTATAGCTTCGCAAACTCTTTGACTTCTTAGTCCCTCAGACAATCCAGGAATTACTGGTGTTTGATTATTAATACTATCTGCCCATAAATCATGAATTCTCTTCACAGGAGCAATTCTTCCATCAGTCCAGGTTTTTACAAAATTGTAATGAGGATCAGCGGATAAATTAGATGTATTATCTTTTATGTTTGAAAATTTTAAACTAAAACCATGCACATAATCTTTTTGATTCTCACTCCTAAGGAAAAGTGAACCTTCACTTCCATATACTTCCAAACTAAATCCTCTTCCATTTTTTGAAATCGAGGATAATGAAACCTGACATGGTATTGAGGTCCTATCGAAATTATTAATTTCAAGGTTAGCTATGCAAATATCTTCACTTGTTACTTCCAATAACTTGGATGAATTAGCCAATGATCTTTCCTTGATTGATGTTGATAATTTTCCAGATACGTTTATCGATTCTCCAAAAAACCAGTTCAACATATCGAACGCGTGAGTCCCCAAAGCTCCAATTACACCTCCCCCTTTTTCTTTTAGAGAATACCAGTTCCATGCCCTTTTGGGATCTGATCTGCTGCCCATTAACCAATCTAATTTAATTAAATAAATTTTTCCTAAAGTATCTTCATCAATTATTTTCTTGGTTTGTAGAAAAAGAGGTACTGCTCTATATTCAAAATCAACGCAAACACTCAAATTATGAATTAAGGAGATTCTTTGAAGTTCTTCAATTTCTAGGGAAGTAAGGGCAACAGGTTTTTCTAATAAGAGATGTTTCTTATTCACAAGAGCTTCCTTTGCTAATTCAAATCTTGATTCAGGAGATGTGGCAATTATGATACCATCAATATTTTTAGATTTTACTAATTCCCCCCATTCATGATAAAAATTCAATCCAGTTTCATTCTCTAATAATGGTCCTTTTTCCTTTTTATAGTGATAAATTGCTGTTGGAATCAAGTGGTGTGATTCTTTTAAGGCTTCCAAATGAATTTTTTTACCAAATCCTAAGCCAGCAATTGCGATTCTTAATTTGCGTGAAGAATTAATTTTATTCATTGATCTATAACCTCTGAACATCCTTTTTCAATAACCACATCGATAAGCTCATCATTGTTTGAAGTTTGCCACTTTGAATTTATTTGTGGGATTCCATTAATAGAAGTATCTCTAAATTTTTTTTCTGTACAGTTAATTCTCATAACGTACAGGGATAATTCTTCTTTATCATTTGATTCTTTAGGATTTTTAAAGAACTTGGTTAAAACACTTATTTCTTTATCATTAATTGCCTTAATACTGCCCATATCAATCCATTCTTTACCATCATTATTTTCTTTTAAAAGTAACCAATCAACATTACCAACACCGTAAGCAAATTCTGAGTTATTTAAAATTAGAATTAAAAGGGCAAAGCATGTAGAAAAAATTTTAAAAATAATTTTCATCTTTTTAATTTGCCGCAACGAGTTCTTTTACACCATGGATTTTTAAAATTTTTGTCAGAGTCTTTTTAAGTTCCTTCCTATTTACGATTACATCAACAAAACCATGTTCTAAAAGATATTCTGCTGTTTGAAAATTATCCGGTAATTTTTCTCTTAAAGTTTGTTCTATTACTCTTCTACCTGCAAATCCAATTAGAGCTTTTGGCTCTGCTAATATCAGATCACCTAACATTGCAAAACTAGCAGTAACTCCTCCAGTAGTTGGATGAGTTAATAAAGGCATATAAAGAAGATTTTTAGATCTATGTTTTTTTAGAGCTCCTGATATTTTTGCCATTTGCATAAGGCTTAACATTCCCTCTTGCATTCTTGCTCCCCCAGAGGCGCAAACAATTACTATTGGAAAGTTTTCAATTGTTGCTTTTTCAATAATTCTTGTAATCTTTTCTCCTACAACGGAACCCATTGATCCTCCCATAAATCTAAAATCCATTACGGCTAAGGCCAAAGGCAATGAATTAATGGAACATAAGCCTGTTATTACTCCATCTTTGAGGCCAGTCCCCTCTTGACTCTCCTTTATTCTATCTGAATAAGATCTCCTATCCTTGAATTTTAATGGGTCAGTAGGACTTAATGAACCATCAAACTCTTTAAATGAATCTTTGTCAGCAATTATTTTAATTCTTTCATCACTATTAATCCTATTATGATGTCCACAATTACTGCATACATTAAAATTCGAAATCAAATCTTTTCTATAAGCAACTTGTCCACATTCAGAACATTTTACCCACAATCCATCTGCTTCATCATTATCTTGAGAAACCTTCCCAACAAATTGATCTTTTCGCCTTGCGGCAAACCAGTCGATTAAAGACACAATATTCTCTCTTTTTTTCTATTTAAATCCAAATAAGGTACTTTTATCAAGAAAAATATATAAAAATTTCTAAAAAAATAAACTAAAAATAAATATTTAATTTTAAAAAACCCTTAAATTTATAAAAAAAGTTCCTCAAATAAAAACTTAACTGGGGCCTATGAAGAAAGGTTTTAAAATTTTATGAGTGATTCTTTTCTTCAATCATCTTATGGATGATTGGAGTGAGTATCAATTCCATTGCAAAACCCATTTTTCCGCCATTAACAACAATACTCGTGGGACTAGACATGAATGAATCATGAATCATTCCTAAAAGGTATTGAAAATCTATTCCCCATTTTTCTCTTGCGCCTTTTCTGAAGTGTATTATGACAAAACTTTCATCCGGTGTAGGAATGTTTCTACATATAAAAGGATTAGAGGTGTCAATAGTTGGGATTCTCTGAAAATTTATATCCGTTTTACTAAATTGTGGGCAAATATGATTTATGTAATCTGGCATTCTTCTCAAAATAGTATCAACTATAGTCTCAGCTGAATATCCTCGTTCTGCATTATCTCTATGGATTTTTTGTATCCACTCTAAGTTTGTAATCGGTACAACGCCAACAAGCAAATCTGCATAGGAAGAGACATTATATCCATCTCCCTCAACACCACCATGCAAGCCTTCGTAGAAAAGAACATCTGTTCCATTTGGGATATCTTCCCATGGGGTGAATTGGCCGGGTTCTAATGATGTCCCTAGTCTTGCATTATGTTCCTGTGCTTCTTCAGGACTATGAAGATAATATCTTTTTTCCCCTCCACCTGTTTCACCATAAATTTTGAAAAGTTCTTCTAACTTGTCAAAAAGATTTGCTTCTGGACCGAAGTGTGAGAAATTTTCTCCCTTTGAGAGTGCTTCCGCCATAGCTTTTTTCATAGGCATTCTTTCAAACCTGTGATAACTATCACCTTCTACAACAGCTGGAACTATATCTTCTCTTGCAAAAATATGCTCAAATGCTCTTTTTACTGTACTTGTTCCTGCTCCTGATGATCCTGTTACAGCAACTACTGGATGACGTTTAGACATTTAATTAAAACAATATTTAATGATTCTGACAGGTCATATGCCAACTTTTTGTTCTAGTTAAAGATTTTTTTTTAATTTTTAATTTTTATTTAAATTTCTTGAATAATTTTTTCTCCCATTTCGCTACAAGAAAGAACTTGGCAATTACCATTGTCTAAATCTGATGTTCTATATCCTTTTGATAAAACATTATCAATAGCGATTTCTATATCATCTGCAGCTTCTGTCTCATTTAGGCCAATTTTAAGCATCATTGAAGTTGATAAAGCCATAGCTATAGGATTAGCTATGTTTTTACCTGCTATATCAGGTGCAGAACCATGCACTGGTTCAAAGACTCCAGGGCCTGAATTGCTTAAAGATGCTGATGGCAGCATTCCAATAGAGCCAGTTATCATAGCGGCTAAGTCACTTAAAATATCACCGAATAAATTGCTAGTTAAAATTACATCAAATTGGCTGGGATCCTTTACGAGTTGCATTGCTGCATTGTCAACATACATATTACTTATATTTAATTCTTTAACTTTTGAAGTGACTTCTAAAACTGTATCTCTCCATAATTGGCTTACTTCAAGTACGTTTGATTTATCTACTGAACATATTTTTTTACTCCTTTTATTTGCTATTTTAATAGCAACTTCTGTAATCCTTTCTATTTCTTTTGAGTCATAAACCATAGTATTGAAGGCTTTTATAACTTTAGTATTAGTAATTTTTCCTCTAGGCTGTCCAAAATATATTCCACCTATTAGTTCTCTTACTACAATAAGATCTACATTTTCGATGATCTCTTTTTTTAAGGAACTTGAGTCAAGAAGTGATTTTCTTATTTTTACTGGTCTTATATTAGCGAATAAATTCAATGCAGATCTTAATTTAAGTAAACCACTTTCTGGTCTTAATTCTCTTGGCAAATTATCGTATTTCACATCACCTACACAAGCCAAAAGAACTGCATCACTATTTTTACACTGATCTAATGTTGATTTAGGTGCTGGATCTTTATGCTTTTCATAAGCTATTCCACCAAAATATTCTTCTTTAATCTCAATATCAAAATCATATTTTTGAGATAGTCTTTTTAAAATATTTGTTGAAATTTCTGATATCTCTGGGCCTATACCATCTCCAGAAAGTAGAACAACTTTATATCTCTTCATTTAGTTTTTTATTTATTAAAAGAATAATTTATTTCTTGTCTAGTTGTCTAAGCTTTTTTGCTAATTCAGGTAATTTTTTAAAAACACTTGAACTCCTTAACCAAGATTTGTTTTTCATTGCTGGGAAGCCGCTAACAATTTCTCCATCTTCAATATCACAATGGATCCCACATTTTGAACTGGCTATGACATTATTACCAACTTTAACTCTGTTATTAACTCCTACTTGACCCGCAAGGATTACGCCATTTCCAATTACAGCTCCTCCTGCTATACCAACTTGAGCAGCAAATGCACAATTTTTTCCTATTTTAACCCCATGACCTATTTGAACTAAGTTATCAATTTTAGTTCCTTCATCTATAAATGTGTTACCCACCGATGGTCTATCAATACAACAGTTTGTCCCAATTTCTACAAAGCTCTTTATTATTACTGAACCTTTTTGAGGCATTTTAATCCATTTGCCATCTTGGGGTATAAAACCAAACCCTTCAGAACCTATAACAGTGTTCGAATTTATTACACAATTATTTTCAATACTTGTATTTTCATAAATTACACAATTTGGATGAATTATATTGTTATTACCTAACCGTACGTTTCCTAAAATAGTTGTACCAGGGAAAATTTTATTATTATCTCCAATTATTGAATTTTCGCCAATATAAACATTAGGTCCTAAATAACAATTTTCTCCCACCGTTGCAGATCTTCTGATTACAGCTGAATCATCAATACCTGGTTTGAAATTAATTTCTTCATATAGAGAATTTAATACTTCTGCAAATGCAATTCTCGGATTCTCTACAACTATATTTGAAATATTTAGTGACTCTAGTAACCTTAATATTTCACTATTATTTGATGTGATTATTGCTGAAACACTAGTTTCACGTAAATTATCTTTTAAAATATTATTTTCTTCTAAAAAGGATATTTGATTTTTTGACGCGATATCTAGAGAAGCAGCATTATCAATATCTATATTTTCGAATATATTTGCTTTGATAAATTTTGAATCTCCACTCTTTAT
>QCTP01000015.1 GCA_003211115.1 Prochlorococcus sp. AG-673-M19 | reverse complement strand
AAACGGTAAAGCAGCAATTATACCAAGTTCTGGTTTAGTTAAGCATCATGCCGATTGTGAGTACCCTTTTAGACAAGATAGTAATTTTTGGTACTTGACAGGCTTTGATGAGCCTGATTCTATTGCCCTTTTCTTATCAAATAAGCCAAAAGGGGAGAGGTTTATTTTGTTCGTTGCTCCAAAAGATATTATTAGTGAGGTCTGGCATGGATTTAGATGGGGCATAGAAGGAGCCGAAAGAGAATTCAAGGCAGATAAAGCTCATTCAATTAATGATTTTAAGCGTTTACTTCCATCTTATATCAAGAATTCAGAAGAGATTGTGTATTCAATAGGCAAGCATTCCAAAATTGAAAAAATTGTTTTAGAAATATTCTCTCAACAACTTGAAGCTCGTTCAAGAGTAGGAGTAGGAGCAGATTCCATACAATCCCCTGAAATTTATCTCAATGAAATGCGCTTAATAAAAAGTGATTTTGAGATAAATAGGATGAGAGAGGCTACTCAAATTTCGGCCGAAGCTCATGAATTAGTAAGGCAATCCATTTTATCCAAAAAAAATGAGAGGCAAATTCAAGGATTAATAGAAGGATTCTTTTTAGAAAAAGGTGCAAGAGGACCAGCATATAACTCTATCGTTGCGTCAGGTGATAATGCCTGCATTTTGCATTACACATTAAATAATGCTGAATTAAATAATGGGGATTTGTTATTGGTAGATGCAGGATGTTCATTAATTGATTATTACAATGGAGACATAACAAGAACTATCCCTATCGGAGGTAAATTTTCTAAAGAGCAGAAACTTATATATGAAATTGTTTTAGAGGCACAGAAAAGTGCAATTAGATGTGCTGTAAAAGGTTCTAACTCTACCAATGTGCATAATGTTGCTTTAAGAATTCTTGTAGAGGGATTAAAGGAAATTGGTTTATTGAGAGGGGATACTGATGGAATAATTAAAAACGGATCTTATAAACATCTTTATATGCATAGAACTGGTCATTGGCTTGGTTTGGACGTTCATGATGTTGGAGCATATAGGATGGGTGAATATGATGTTCCATTACAGAATGGAATGATACTAACGGTAGAACCAGGTATTTACATTAGTGACAGGATCCCAGTGCCCGAAGGACAACCTAGTATTGATGAAAAATGGAAAGGTATTGGAATAAGAATTGAGGATGATGTCCTGGTAAATGAAAAAGAACCAGAAATTCTAAGCATTGCTGCTCTTAAAGAAATTTCTGATTTAGAATTTTGAATATTTGACTTATTCAATTAATAGATATAATTTCTTAGAAGGATAAAATATTTTAAAATGGATAACACTAATTCATATGATTTCAAATTATCTCAAGCGAGAGGCTTAGTAAGTCAACTTGGAATGTTTGCCGAAGAAAACGATATTCCTAAAGATCTTTGGGACTCTTTAGAGTCAACTATTTATGAATTTTATGAAGTCTCTAATGAAAGATAGATAAATTTTTAGTAGTTATCAATAAATAAAAGCAAGAATTTTTGATCAAAATGATCAATAAGTGTCCATAAGCTGATAAATTATTAACTAAATCTAAATAATATTTAATGACTTCATCAGATAAGGTAAATGAGAATCCTCCGGAGAAACAAGAACAAAAAAGTGATTCTCAAAAATCAAAAAAAAATTCTCCAAATGCAGGGATGATGGGAGCTAATGCCGTTATGGCTGCTGCCAAAATTGATGAAGATGGAGTTCCCACTGGATATACACCTAAACCTGATGAGGGTAGATTTATTATTAAAATTTTATGGTTACCTGATAACGTTGCATTGGCAGTAGATCAGATTGTTGGAGGTGGGCCAAGTCCTCTTACTGCTTACTATTTTTGGCCAAGAGACGATGCTTGGGAAAAATTGAAAAGCGAACTAGAGAATAAAAGTTGGATTACAGATAATGAGAGAGTTGAAATACTTAATAAAGCAACTGAAGTAATAAATTATTGGCAAGAGGAAGGAAAAACGAAAAAATTGGAAGAGGCAAAGCTCAAGTTCCCTGAGGTCGCTTTCTGTGGAACAGCTTAAAATTTAATTTAGTTTTTTGACGCTTGAATTCTCGCCTCAGCTTTTGACATTTCGTTAATAGCTTTAATCTTTTCTGGACTTTTCTCATTTTCAGCAAATTTGCTAATTGCTTTTTTTGCTTCGTTTAGTGCCTCTTCAGCCTTTTGGAAATTAATATCTGAACCAACTTCGGCGCTGTTAACCAAAACTATAACTTCATCTGATTCAATTTCAGCAAAGCCACCCATTAATGCTATTGATTCCCATTTGGAATTTATTCTTAGCCTTAAGACTCCAATATCAATAGCTGTTACTAAAGATATATGTCCAGGAAGAATCCCAATTTGACCTGTTGTACTTGGAAGAATTACTTCTTCTGCTTCCCCTTCGTAAACATTCTGATTTGGAGCTAAAACTTTAAGTGAAATTGCCATTAATTTAAATTTTATAGAGCTTGGAATTATTTATAAAAGTTGATAATTTATTTTTCTGATTTTATTTTTTCTGCTTTAGCTTTTACTTCATCAATATTACCCACTAAGTAAAATGCTTGTTCGGGTAAATCATCTAATTCACCGGCTAGTATCATATTAAAGCCAGCAATTGTATCTTCTAATTTGACATACTTACCTGACATTCCTGTAAAGATTTCTGCTACGAAGAAAGGTTGAGATAAGAATTTTTCAATTTTTCTCGCTCTGTCAACTGTTAATCTATCTTCCTCGGATAGCTCGTCTAAACCTAGAATTGCAATTATATCTTGGAGCTCCTTATATCTTTGTAAAGTAGATTGAACTGCTCGAGCGGTTTTGTAATGTTCATCTCCAACTACAGAGGGTTGAAGCATTGTGCTTGTTGAATCTAGAGGGTCAACAGCTGGATAAATCCCCTTTGCAGCAAGACCTCTTGCAAGTACTGTAGTGGCATCTAGGTGTGCAAAAGTTGTAGCAGGTGCAGGGTCTGTTAAATCATCAGCTGGGACATATACAGCTTGAATTGAGGTGATAGAACCTTCTAAGGTTGATGTGATCCTTTCTTGTAATTCCCCTACATCAGTTCCTAAAGTTGGTTGATAACCAACGGCAGAAGGCATTCTTCCTAATAAAGCTGATACTTCAGAACCGGCTTGTACAAATCTGAAAATGTTGTCAACAAAAAGAAGAACATCTTGCTTATTTACATCTCTAAAATGTTCGGCCATAGTTAATGCTGATAAGCCAACTCTCATCCTCGCACCAGGGGGTTCATTCATTTGGCCGAAACACAAAGCAACTTTAGATTGAGATAAATCATCTGCATTAATAACACCTGACTCTTTAAATTCTTCATATAGGTCGTTACCTTCTCTTGTTCTTTCACCAACCCCTCCAAAAACTGATACACCACCATGCTCTTTGGCAATGTTATTAATTAATTCCTGGATTAGAACTGTTTTACCTACTCCAGCACCTCCAAATAAACCAACCTTTCCACCTTGTCTATAAGGGGCCAATAAGTCGATAACCTTAATTCCTGTTTCGAAAACTTTTGGCTTAGTTTCTAGATCAGTTAACTTAGGGGCTGATCTATGAATTGGTGCTGTATCTGAAGTCTTTACTGGACCTTGTTCATCTACAGGTTCCCCTAATACATTAAATATTCTTCCTAAAGTCGCCTCTCCAACAGGAACAGAAATCGGCGCCCCTGTATCAGCCGCCTCCATCCCCCTTACAAGGCCGTCTGTGCCGCTCATCGCGACAGCTCTTACCCTATGGTCTCCTAGTAGTTGTTGAACCTCTGCAGTGAGCGCTATGTCTTGTCCTGCTGGGTTCTTAGCCTCGATTCGTAAAGCATTTAAGATTTTTGGCAATTTTCCAGCTGGAAATTCTACATCCAAAACTGGACCAATTACTTGACGTACTACACCCTTTGCTGGTGCTGAAGTTGATGGAGTTGCTACCATTTTGTATTGACTTGGTGATGATTAGCTGATTTTAGAACAGCTCATAATGCGAAATATTACCATCCCGAGGGTATATTCGTTAACTGGGTTCGGCCAACCGCACAGTAAAAGAGTGGTATAATTGCTGCTCAACAGATTATGTTGTTGATCATACGGTTTGAGCAAAACTCTTACCAACTTTTTGACGCATAGCGTCGCATTTATGACCCTCCATTAATCTATGGCAGCTGTTTCACTTACAGTCTCTACAGTTAAACCACTGGGAGATAGAATATTTATCAAAGTTTCCGAATCTGAGGAAAAAACTGCTGGGGGCATCCTTTTGCCTGACTCAGCTAAAGAAAAACCACAAGTAGGAGAGGTTGCTCAGGTCGGTCCTGGGAAGCTTAACGACGATGGTTCTCGACAAACTCCCGAAGTGAGTATTGGCGACAAAGTCTTGTACAGCAAATATGCTGGAACTGACATTAAATTGGGAGGAGATGAATACGTCTTGCTTTCAGAAAAGGATATTTTAGCTGTAGTAAGCTAAATTATTTGTTTCAAAAATTATTAAAACTTATTATTAAATTGCTTGCCTAACATGGCTAAAAGAATTATTTACAACGAGCAAGCTCGTAGAGCGCTTGAAAGAGGAATTGATATCCTTGCTGAGTCTGTAGCTGTAACGCTTGGGCCAAAAGGAAGAAATGTTGTCTTAGAGAAAAAGTTCGGAGCTCCTCAAATCATCAATGATGGAGTAACAATTGCAAAAGAAATCGAATTAGAGGACCACATTGAAAATACTGGGGTTGCTTTAATCAGACAAGCTGCTTCAAAGACAAATGATGCAGCTGGTGACGGTACTACTACCGCTACTGTTTTAGCTCATGCAATGGTGAAAGCTGGTCTAAGAAATGTGGCTGCTGGAGCTAATGCAATAACTTTAAAAAAAGGTATTGATAAAGCTACAGAATTCCTCGTTGGTAAAATTGAAGAGAATTCAAAACCAATTAGTGATAGTACTGCGATAGCACAATGTGGAACTATTGCTGCCGGTAATGATGAAGAAGTTGGTGAAATGATTGCTAATGCAATGGATAAAGTTGGTAAAGAAGGTGTTATTTCTCTTGAAGAGGGAAAATCAATGACTACTGAGCTAGAAGTCACTGAAGGTATGCGCTTTGATAAAGGTTACATTTCTCCCTATTTTGCCACAGACACAGAACGCATGGAGGCAGTCTTAGATGAGCCTTACATTTTACTAACTGATAAAAAAATTGCTTTAGTCCAAGATTTAGTACCTGTTTTAGAACAAATAGCTAAAACAGGAAAACCACTTGTGATAATTGCTGAAGATATTGAAAAAGAAGCTTTAGCAACTCTAGTAGTTAATAGGTTAAGGGGTGTTCTTAATGTTGCTGCCGTTAAGGCTCCAGGCTTTGGAGATAGAAGGAAGGCGATGCTTGAAGATATGGCTGTTTTGACTAATGGTCAGCTAATAACTGAAGATGCTGGTTTAAAACTAGAAAATGCAACTTTAGAAATGTTAGGTACTGGCAGGAGAATTACCATAAATAAAGAGACTACAACTATAGTCGCAGAGGGTAATGAAAAGGCCGTTACTGCAAGATGTGACCAGATTAAAAAACAAATGGATGAAACAGATTCCTCATACGATAAAGAAAAACTTCAAGAACGCTTAGCCAAATTGGCTGGGGGCGTTGCAGTCATAAAAGTTGGAGCTGCTACTGAAACTGAAATGAAGGATAAAAAACTTCGTTTAGAGGATGCTATTAATGCCACAAAAGCTGCAGTTGAAGAAGGGATAGTTCCAGGAGGAGGCACAACTCTTGCCCACTTGGCGCCAATCCTTAAGGAATGGGCTGATAAAACTTTATCAGGAGAGGAATTAATAGGAGCTAATATCGTTGAGGCTTCGTTAACAGCTCCTCTTATGAGAATTGCTGAGAATGCAGGTTCAAATGGAGCCGTAATTGCAGAAAATGTTAAATCCAAACCATTTAATGATGGATTTAATGCAGCTACTGGAGAATATGTAGATATGTCTTCGGCAGGAATAGTTGACCCTGCAAAAGTTACACGTTCAGGATTGCAGAATGCAGCATCTATAGCAGGAATGGTTTTAACCACTGAATGCATTGTTGCTGATTTACCAGAGAAAAAAGAAGCAGCACCTTCTGGAGCTCCAGGAATGGGCGGAGACTTCGATTACTAGAAAATTAAACTTATAGGTTAAAGGGATTGTTAAAAACAATCCCTTTTTTTATGTATTTAAATATCTTAATTAAAATAGTATTCCTAAATCCAACCAGCACTAAGAATTATTGCAAGAGATAAAAAAATAATCAAAATAGTCCAAGTTATTTTATTTAGTGATGCTTCAGCACTACTTGCACTTGTAAACATTGAGCTCCCACTAGCTGCAATTCCTCCCATGCCATCCCCCTTGGGACTATGGAGCAATACTAAAAGTATTAGAAGAATTCCAGAACCAACCCAAATCCAAGTAAATATTTGACTCATGTTTCTAATTGGCTATTTATTTATTGCTTTATATTTAATTTAAACATGTTGAACGACCTTATTATATCCTTTTAACTCAATTTCTTTAATAAGTGATTTACCTGACATTTCTTTTGGAATTGGAAGATTTAGTAATTGTAATAACGTTGGAGCAATATCTGCTAATCCAGCATTTTCTCTCAAATAAATCTCATTACCCATATTAGGAATTTTTCTTTTTTCACCTTCTATAAAAATTAAAGGAACTTTATTAATAGTATGAGCTGTCCAAGGTTCTCCTGAAGGACCTTTCATTAGTTCTGCATTGCCATGATCTGCGGTGATAAGGATACTGCCTCCCATTTCTCCTGTAGCATTCACTATCTTACCTATACATTTATCGACGGTTTCAATGGCTTTGATAGCCGCGTCCATATTTCCTGTATGTCCAACCATATCCGGGTTGGCAAAATTTATTACTACAAAAGAATACTGTCCAGTTTTTATAGCATTAGAGCAACTGATAGTTAATTCTTCAGCAGACATTTCCGGAGCTTCATCATAAGTTGCCACTCTAGGAGATGGAATTAAATGTCTATGTTCTCCTGGTAAGGGAACTTCTACCCCTCCATTAAAAAAATAAGTAACATGTGGATATTTTTCTGTCTCCGCTGTTCTGTATTGTTTAAGTCCATTCTCTGAAACTATCTGGCCAATAAAATTGTTTAGCGACTCAGGAGGGAATGCTACTTTAACTGGTAAGTTTGCTTCATATTGAGTGAAAGTTAATAAATTTATATTGGGGGCGTTTTTTCTTTTGAAATTATCAAATTCTTTTTCTGAAAGAGCCTTTACTATTTGTCTAGCTCTATCTGGACGGAAATTAAAGCAAATTAAACTATCTTCATCTTGTAAGAAGTTTTTAGTTATTCTTATAGGCTCTAAGAATTCATCCGTAATATTTGCGCTATAACTTTTATTTAAATAATCTTTAGGTGAAATATCAGTTACCTTAAAACTTGGGTCAGTTAGGCTTTTAAAAGCTTT
The DNA here is from genome assembly GCA_003211115.1 of Prochlorococcus sp. AG-673-M19. Taxonomy (GTDB): domain Bacteria; phylum Cyanobacteriota; class Cyanobacteriia; order PCC-6307; family Cyanobiaceae; genus Prochlorococcus_A. Next base: position 18,808 of record QCTP01000015.1, on the reverse strand, counting down.
TTCTGTTCTTTCCCATAATTGATTTCTATCCATTATCCAATATCTGCCGCATATAGATGCTATTTCACCTACTTTGAATTTTTGTATGCAATTTTCTATTTGTTTTATATATTTAGAAGCACTTTTTGCAGGTGTATCTCTACCATCTGTAATAACATGAATAGCTAATTTTTCTATGCCAACTTCAGACGCCCATTCTATTAATCCTAACAAGTGGTCAATGTGGCTATGTACGCCTCCATCAGAACATAGACCGGTGATGTGCAAGGTCCCATTTTTTTTCTTAATTGAATTAGCTATTTCTTTTAACTCAATTACTTGATTTAATTGGTTATTTTTCACTACATTTGTAATTCTTACAAGTTCTTGTTGAATTATTCTTCCTGATCCAATTGTGAGATGGCCTACCTCAGAATTACCCATTTGACCGTTTGGTAAACCTACATCAGCTCCGCTTGCACTAATAAGAGTATGAGGATAAGCATGCCATAATGAGTCCATAATTGGTGTATTGGCCTTCTTTATAGCATTATCTAAGGTTTCTTCTCTATGTCCCCATCCATCAAGAATCGCAAGGACCACGGGACTTTGAGGAACTTTTATTTTATTTATATTTTTGCTGCTCATATTTGACATATCTTAATTAAAATGCGTTTTTTAATGAAGCAATCTTTAATTTAGCCGTAAAAGCTGTTCCATACAATTTATACGTAATTTAGTTAGCTTTTGCTAATTTATTAAGGATATTGAATAAAGTTTATTTTTGGATGAATCATGTCTAAGTCAGATAAAAGAATTGTAATACTTACTGAAGATGAGCTGAGAAAAACTTTCTCTCGCTTAAGTTATGAAATTATTGAAAAGATATCAAATTTAGATAATCTTCTATTAATTGGCATCCCTACAAGAGGAATTCATCTTGCTGAAGTGATGAGAAAAGAAATATTTACTAAAACAGGAGTTAATGTAAAGAAGGGCATAATTGATCCAACTTTTTACAGAGATGATCAAAGTAGAGTTGGAACTCGCCTTATAAAAGCAACTGAAATCCCTACATCTATAGAAAAAAAAGAGATTGTTTTAATTGATGATGTAATTTTTACTGGAAGAACTATTCGAGCTGCAATAGATTCTCTTCTTTCATGGGGGAGACCACAAAAGATTATGTTATTAGTAATGATTGATAGAGGTAATAGAGAACTACCAATTCAGCCTGATTTTTATGGAAGAAAAGTTCCAACTAGTAAAAAGGAAACTATAAAATTATGTCTAAAACAAGTTGACGGTGAAGAAGGTATTTTCTTGAATAGTCGTAGTTCAAAAGATATTTCCTAAATTGAACTCGCCTAATTCTTTTTCATTAATGTCTAGACACCTAACGTAAAGAGAAGAATCATTTTTAATACTAAAAAGAAGTATTAAACTATCTTCTCCAATTTTGCAACTATTTTTCAAGCTTATTTTTAAGGGTTTTTTATTCCATTTAAGAACTTCTTCTTCATTTTGAAACTCTGATAACTTTGGTAAACCATTTTCAAAAACTATATCAAAATCTCTTTTCGTTTTAGTTTCTCCAATAATAATTTCGAATATGTTCTGCCCTTCTTTACTGGCTTGAAGAATTAACTTAAATGGCTTTTCTGTCGGCCATGTTTGGCCTTTAAAAAAAATTGGATGCCAGAAATGTTTTTGTTCTCTTTTATTAAATAATCTTATAGATATACCTTTGATTAATATATCTTTAATCTTTACCCCTGGAGTCATAGCTAAAGCCCCTACTGCTACAGATTCAATAGGAGGTGGAGACTTTATTTGTATTCCTGAAATCTCATTAGAGATCCACCCCTTTATTAAAGGAATTTGTGTTCCTCCTCCAACCAAAATAATAGAATTCAAATCATCTACATTACAAAAATTTCCTCTAGCTTCGTTTAATAAGTCCTTAAGTAGTGCATTTAGGTGATTTATAAGATTATTCTCTATCAAAATCTTTTCAAATATTTCTTTACTCATCAAAAATTCTTTTTCTTCATTTCCCGATGTAAATAACGTGATTAAATAACTTCTCTCAGATTGAATTTTTGGACCACTAAGTTTACATTTTAATTTTTCTGCTACTGAAAGATTTCTCTCATCTTGATTTGAAGGTAAAAAATAATTAACAATCCACTGATCTATATCTTGACCTCCAATTTTTGAACCTGATTTGCTAATTATTTCAGCACATCTTACTTTTTGCTTTGAAATTGAACTAACATCTTTTCCTTGAAACCGCAAAAGTTCTGCAATAGGAGCGGATTTACCTTCGCCACCTTGTGTTTTGATTACACTCATATCGGTTGTACTTCCTCCAATATCAATTACCAAAATTTTAGATCCTAAAGGAATATTAATACCTATCCCGGCTGCCGTAGGTTCATCAACTATTGCAATCTCATTAACAGGTAGGTCTACACAGAGATTTGTTAACCACTTTCTATAACCTTTATATGTGTCAATTGGGGCAGTTAAAACTAACCTCTTAATATCTAATTCTTTTGGCATATTCTCCCAAAGGATTTTGAAAAATTTTTCACCTGATTCGATGGGACTTAAAACTTTATTTTTTTGACTTTCAAAAGAATTACCAATTAATCTTTTAAAATTTGAATGAAAATATATTTCTGAATGGGAGAAATTTTTCTTCTTCAATGCTGATAAACCAATTTTTGTAATATTTCCCTGACCTTCGAACCATACTGCTGTTGGAACAACGCCAGGAGAAATTGTGATTCCAGGTATTTCTATTAAAACTAAATCTTTATCTGCCTCTCCTTGAAAAACGATTACAGTATTAGTATTTCCCAAATCAAGAGCAAGAGTTCCTGCAAATTTATCTTTCATATCAAATTTCTAATTAGTTATTAAGTTCCTTTGAGAATTTATAATAAATAATGACTCTAATACTGATGTAAACTTTATTGTATAATTAAAATAAAAATTTTATGAACGTATCAAATAATTCCAACATTGATCATAATGATCTTGCAAAAAGAGGTGAAAGTTTAATAAGAAAATCTACTAATAGATATTTAACTACTGTAAGAATTGCTTTCAGAGCTAAACAAAGAAGATTTGACGACTTTGATGGATTATTAGAAGAGTCTGCTATAAAACCTGTCCAGAGATCAATTATTGAATTAAGTGACGAACAAGATCAGCCAGATTTACTTCCTGGTTAGTCTTGTTAGTAGAAGAAAAAAATTGGAGATTAATAAAAGATATCAAAAAAGGTAAATTTTGTTTTTTGATTGCAGTAGATAATTGGGCTATTGAGTTACAAAAACATGAATTCGAATTACTATACAAACTACTTCTGAAGCTGAATAAACAATTTTTGGAAATAAGGGATGAATTACTTGAAGAAGAGTTAATTAATTTAGAAATAGAGCAATTGCCTTGGTATGCAGAATTGGAAGGTAAAAAAAATGAGTGGAACTTAAGATTAATATTTGAAAGCTTGGAACAAACGCGCTCATTTGAAATGTATTGGCCTATACCAATAGCTGAAAATTTATTTTATGAAATAAAAAAAATGTGGGAATCAATGGATTAAAAAATTAATTAAATTGGAATTTTTGAAAAAAAATTCCCCGGTCTAAAAATCTTTTTTCACATCTTTTCCACAATTAATTTCTAAAAAATATCTAAGGATAAGCATCATGTGGAAAACTTGAATAGATAAGAAAAATTTTCTTTTAATTTTAAATTTACATAATTTAAACAAATTCTCATAAAAAGCACTCCTGTTACAGGGTTCTCAAAATAATACAGTATGAGACATTGATTTAACACGAGGTGTTGACTAATTAGTTTTTTTAAAGAAAACTGGATTTCAGATGTAAATTTTATTGGTTTTTATTTTTCGAATTATGCAAGAATCAAATTGTGATGTTAATCAATCCTTTATAAACAAGAAAGAAGAAATAATAAGCTTCAAATGTGACCTTCATGGAAATCTTCAACAAGCTATGAGTAAATTTGTTGAGGATCATCCTAATTGGGATCAATATAGAATATTACAAGCAGCCATTGCAGGATTTTTAATGCAAAAGGGATTTCAAAATAGGAATCTTACCAGGCTCTATGTAGGTAAAATGTTTTCAATAGATTTTGATAACTAATCTAAGTTCAAGTTTATTTAATTTTTTCTAGTAATAATTTAGCAATTTCTATTTCAATAGGAATAATTGATAATCTATTACCTTTTTTCACTAGTAATAATTCTTGCTCATTAAATAATATTTTTAATTCTGGTAAACTTAATAATTTAGCTGCTTTAAAAAGATATTTTACTTTTACGCAATCCCACCTAGGTTTCTCGGGACTTGATTTTGGGTCATAATAACCAGACTCTTTTTGAAATTGAGTTGGGTCAACAATATTTAGTTCTATAACCTCCATAAAACCAACTATCCCAGGTGGTTTGCAATTTGAATGGTAAAAAAAAACTTTATCACCAATTGCCATTTTTCTCATAAAATTACGTGCCTGATAATTTCGAATACCATCCCATAAAGTGACTCCATCTTTTTTTAAAGTATCAATACTATAAGCATCTGGCTCACTTTTCATTAGCCAAAACTTTTCTTCAGTCATATCAAGTGATTTGGAGGAATTCATCTGCTAGAATTTTGCTAGAATCAGAATTTTTTATATGTTTATTATCCATCAAAGTTTCTATTTAGGAAAGTGATGGGTGGTATGGGGGACATACGATCGTTCTACAGCTTTTAATATGATCTAAGATATTTCTGTTTAATTTTACGGATATAACTTCTTAATAGCTTCTTTATTCTTGTTGATTGGAACAACTCTATTATTTCCCATTTTATTTACCTTTGAATAAATCTTGAATCACATAAATATCTTCTGCATTTGGATATTTATTCTTAAAGACGTTTATCGCACCACTTGGAGATGAAGATATTAGATTTACTTTTATTCTGTAGTTATCAACTTGTCCTGAAATAAGATATTTTTTCATTAGAGTTCAAGAGATTTTTTTCTAATTTCATTTGGAATTTAAATATGATTCAATATCAGACATATTCAATCAATCTTTAAAAAACTTAAGATTATATTCTTCTGTTGAAAAAAAATAAACTTGCAATAGAATTTGAAACCAAGAAAGAAATACATCTATTTATTTACCTTGTAGGAATGGATTTAATTACTAATCAATCGAGTCGAGAAGATGTTCTATTATCCGTGAAAGATGATGGATTGATGCTTGAATATGCCTCTGCGGAATTAAAGAATGATCGTGAAATTGTTATTTCTGCAATTAATTCATGTGAAGTAGCTCTTAAGTTTGCCTCTGAAGAATTGAAGAATGATCGTGAAGTGGTTTTAGAAGCAATTAAGCAAGATGGTCATGCTCTTTCGTTCGCATCTGATGAATTAAAGGGTGATAGAGAAATAGCATTGCAAGTGATTAAAACTTATTCTGGTGTGGGATTTTCTTATCGAATACCATTTGCTTCTGATGAATTAAAAGCTGATCGTGAGGTTGTTCTAGAAGCTATTAATAGTTCTAATGGAGAAGCACTTGAAATTGCATCAGAAGAATTAAAGAATGATCGTGAAATTGTTTTAAAAGCAGTTAATTTAAATGGGAGAGCATTAGAATTTGCTTCTGAAAAATTAAAGAATGATCGTGAAATAGTTCTTGCAGCTGTTAATTCAGAATTTGATGGATCCCTTGATGGTATGGCATTAGAATATGCCTCTGAAGAATTGAAGAATGACCGTGAAATTGTTTTAAAAGCAGTTTCACAATATGGTGATGGAGTTTGTGATTGTGAAGCTCTCGCCTTTGCTTCTGAAAAATTAAAGAATGATCGTGAAATAGTTCTTGCAGCTGTAAAGTCAAATATGGTACTTCGATATGCTTCTGAGAAATTAAAGAATGATCGTGAAATAGTTCTTGCAGCTGTTAAAACAGATAGTGATTGTTCAGAGTTCGCTGCTTCAGACGGAGATTTTACACTTGCATTTGCATCAGAAGAATTACGTAATGAACGTGAAGTTGTATTAGAGGCAGTGAGAGCTAGAGGCTTGTCACTCAAGTTTGCCTCTAAAGAATTAAAGAATGATCGTGAAATAGTTCTTGAAGCAATAAATACTGATCCTGAGGCAATTGAATATGCTTCTGATGAATTAAAAAATGATTCTGAAATTTTAGAAATATTAGAATTATGAAAAAGATTTCTAATACGGATTTATTGGAAAGAATCCAAGCGCATGGATTACTAGACTCTGGAGAATTAATAAAATGTTGTGGATACGTCTCAATTGATAGTGATGGTAACGAGATACCTTTAGTTGAAGAATTTTACCAAGCTCATATAAAGGCAATTCAAAATTCAAGAAATTTTGGGAAAGAAATTTCAGAATTTGATATACCTAGAAAAGAATATATAGGTACTCTTCCAAAAGGGAATTATTTAATAGGGGATTTTGATGCTTGCTTGGTGAATGGGGATGAAAACCTCATTAGGGAATTTAGAAAATCAGAAAATTTGTCAGAAGAGGACACTATAGATCTGAATGAATTAATTCCTTTCTCAGAAAGAAAAGTACTAAACAATAATACAGACAAAATAAAGCTACTTAAAAGGTCCGAAAATGGAGGGATTTCACTAGATTCTTACGGAGAAAGATTTCTCTATTTACAATTGTGGACCGATGAATCCTTTTATAAAGATATATTTAATAGAACTTTTTACCAAGATTCTATGGCTTTAGGTTGCATAAAAGATTCTGCACAAAATTTCAAATACTCTTCAGAAATTATTCAAGAAACAAGAATTGGAAAGCAATTAGAAGTATTAGGATATTGCATTGAATTCTTTGAAGAATTTAACTGTACTTACTATCCAAACTATGAATTATTAAAGCTGGGAGATTTCTTGATTTGGAATGATTATTAAATAACTATCTCTAAGTTTCTTTTATAAAATAATTTAAAAAATTAATTAAATCTATATAGAAAATCAATACACTTTTGGCTTAACTCTTGATCTGAATCTAATGATATATTTTCTACCTTTCTCAAGTCCTTTAATGCTCCATCAAAATCTTCTAAGTAATGTTTGCAGGATGATCTTCTAAGGTAAGCAGAAGTATCTGTAGGATCAATTTCAATTACCCTAGAAAAATCTCTTATGGCACTATTGAACTTACTTATTGAGGCGTAAGTCAGAGCTCTATTAAATAAAGCAGAATTATTATTTAATCCTTTTTGTATAGATAAACTAAAGTCTTCTAATGCTCCTTGATCATCAGCACATTTTATTTTTGCAATACCTCTTAAGAGATATAGTTTGGGGTTATTTTTATCTATTTTTAAATCTAAATTAAAAAGTTCTAATGATTTTTTAAAATCCTCTTTCGCATCTTCATAATAATTAGATTCAAAAGGTGGTCTTGAACCATCTTTTCTTCTACTACCTGAATTTAATAATGCGAATCCTCTTCTTAAATAAGATTCTGCTGAGCCAGGATATATACCAATTGCCAAATTAAAAAAATTTATAGCATCTTGATAATTCTCATTATCAAATTCTTTACAAGCATTTTTGAAATAATAAAAAAATTGTATATTTTCCATGAAATTATATTAGTCCAATTTAAAAATTAAGCTCTTCAATTTCTACCTTTTCCATAGTTCAGGTTCAAACAATATTTTGTCTATTAAGAAAAATTAAATTTAATAAAAAATAAATTGCAAGTGATTGTGAATTGAGCTTATTTGAGAGTCCGACTTTTTATAAATGGAACCAAAGCAAACTACTGAAGATAATAAAGATAAAGCTATTGAAATTGAAAGTTTAAAAGATCTTCTAGATAAAAACTACGATAAAATTGAAGATCTTTCATTGGGAAATATTACACCTGGAATACCTATCTCTTTCTATGACTTTGATGCAATGACTCAAGGTCTGAGAAGAGGAGATCTAATAGCTTTTGCGGGTCGCCCGATGATGGGTAAAACATCATTGGCTTTACAGATAGCAAAAAATATTGGGAGTCAAAATCTTCCAGTCTGTTTCTTTGGTTTTGATATGAGCAAGGAAGAATATGTTTATAGAATATTAGGAATGAATCTTGGTATTGAAATTACTCGATTAAGGTCTGGAAGGCTTCAGCAAGATGAATGGGCTTTACTTGGAGAAGAAATTTATTCATTAGGTCAACTGCCAATATTTATAGAAGATAAAAGGAGAATTACTATTCAAGAAATTAAGGCTAAATGTGAAAATATTGCCAGCAAGAGTGATCATAAAAATTTAGGACTGATAGCTATAGATTCTTATCACATGATTGAGTATCCTAACTTAAATGATTATCAAGCACAATTAGAGAGAAATACCAGAGACTTAAAGGATCTCGCAAAAGAGCTAAATGTACCGGTATTAATTACTGCACCAATATCCAAAAGTCTAGAGTTCCGTGAAAATAGAAGACCTATGTTATCCGATATAAGAGATTGTGGAGATGCGCTTGAATATTATGGGGATATTATCGTAATGCTTTATAGGGATGAATATTATGACCCAGAAACTGAAGATAGAGGTATAGCAGATTTAATAGTAACTAAACATAGAAATGGTCCAGTTGGGACTGTAAAAATGTTATTTGAACCCCAATATGGGCGTTACAGGAATTTGGCTGCATAAATTCAAAAAGGAAGTATTTTGTAAATACATTTTTTAGTTGAATGAAAACCCCACTTGATAATGCGTTAGAGGAAATAGAAAAAAAAATAACTTTTTTTGATAAAAAGTATGAAACTCAATATGGCAGACCTGATGAGGATATAGATAAAATTTTTACTAAAAAATTCACCTTTGCATTTTTTGATTGTAATAGCACCTCTGGTTGGAGTGCTTGGTTAGATTATTTGCAAAATGGAAGATCAGCAATTAATTTTGGATGCTTAGGAGATAGAAATGATGAGATTAAGGAACTTAATGATTACATAATAAGAACTTTTCAAAAGTTCCAAGTTTGGGAAGATAAACAAGGTGATTGTAAATCTTATCTTGATGAAGGTGGTTGGGAGAACACCTCATACTTACCATTTAAAGTTTTTTATCGTCCAAAGGATTTCTATTCAGCTAGTGAATTAATAAATAACTTGGTAGAAAATGTTTTTCTTGAGAGTCAGATAGACGAAGGAATATTAATGGCTATTAAAAAGGTTGCAGATTTTTGCGATGAGAAACTTAATGAAAAAGAATTTGAACAAGTAGTGGATATGTTTTTTAATTGCTCTGAATATGAATTTATGGATAATGTTCTAAGTCTGTGTGATGAAATATTTTTAGCAGAAAACTATATAGATGATTGTTTTGATGATCAATGGGAACATATCTATAAAGTCTTTAATCAAGTTTTTGATGAAAGAACAATCGAAAGATATAGAAATTTAGCTGCATAAATATCATAGATCGACTGTCAATCACAAATTATCCTAAATCTTTACCTCAGAAAATGTCTTTATATTTATTAGTTTTGCTAGAATTTTGCTAGAATAGAATTTAAGGAATTTCAAAAAACCTAGTCATATCAAGCTGGTACATTGTTCATTAGCCAGTAGTTAGGGTCATTGACTGTCATAGATCTTAGGAAATATGGGTGGTTCGAATAGGGTTCGAATGGAACTAGCGTTCTCTGAACCCTTTTATTAGTTAATTCTCTTTCAATATATCGAATAGTTTTTCGAGAAGAAATATATAGTTACAGATCACTAGGGAAAAGTTTTTTATTATTTAACAACAAGAGCAACCGCTCTCAGATTCAGATTCTGGATGAATAGAAGTTAGTGCATCTGCGATATCTCTCAGCATATCTGCAACATATTCAGGAGGGCACCCAAATTTATTAACATAAGCAACACTTTGTTTCGCAATATCTGTATAGGCAGGCAAGATCATATTATCTAGCTGCTCTTTAGTTGGTTGCCACTTTAATTCTAAATTATCTGACATCTTTGAAAGTAATATTTAGTTTAGTTTAATTACTAAAAAACAATTAACAACAAGTCTGTATAATTTTTACTTTCTAAAGTTTCTGAATTCTAATTAAGGATTGCATATATATTTTTTTAATATGATTATCATTTTCATTTTTTGTCATTAAGTAATGCTCTAAAGTACCTAAGTGATTGACTTTTAGCCTTGTATTCTTTATCGTTAGATTCGAATATCTAATTAATTATGATTACTACCTTATTAAAAAATATTCTTATTACTAAGATATCTATTTCTAATAAAGAGGAAGTATGTCCTGGCTGTGGATGCACTTGTCCTTGTGAGTGTAAAGATTGCGCAGAGTGCTCAACTTGTGGCGATCATTAAAATTTATAAATCGATTAAGAAACTAAGTTATATCAACGTTTTTTACGGAATAAATAGGTCATCTATTCGAACTTTTTTTAAATCTGATTCGAACCTCCTCTCAGAACTCCTGTAAATACAGTAGGGTTCATCTTGCATTAGCCAAAACTTTTCTTCAGTCATATCAATCGATTTGGGATATTTCAAAGATCGAAATAGGGACTATTCGAACCTTTTTGGGTATGAATTTATTATCCATCAAAGTTCCTATTTAGGAAAGTGAGGGTGATATGGATTTTTTTGAATCCTTATGACTATCTTGATATGATTATTTAATGCCAAATTAGCCAAAACAAACCACAACCATAAAGAACACCTATAAAAATAATTGCTGGGAGCAGAAAGATTTTCATCGGATTAAAAATTTATCTAAACCATTTTGTTGGACATATCTAAAAAACCAAATAGCAACTGAGAGATTTAATAGAACTGTCATTGATATAGAAATTATTAAAAATTTCTTACCAACCCCTGATTGGGTGGAATTATTTCCTGCTATTGAAATTGACTCAAGTTTCATAAAAAGAAAAGTTAAGTGCTAATAAGTTTATACCATCTTTTAAATATTTATTTTTAGATAAGACTCTGTAATATCAATAGATTTAAAGTTCTTCAAACAATATCGTGTAGTTTAAGATACTTAGAAAATTATTATATAGATATATATTTGTAATATTTAATTTAAAAACCATCTATTTATATACAGTTTAATCATTTAATCTTTATATTTAAGGTGATAATTTGTCTCTATAATCTATAAATTTTGAACTTGAATATATGAATAAAAATATCTATTTTTATTAGAGTACATAAATTCAAAAACATGGTAGGCGTAACTAAAGATCCAACATTATTTTTACTTTTAGGGAGTATTGGACTGCTTCTCTTTGGCTCAATAGGATATGGAATATATACGACAGTTGGACCATCATCTTATAAGTTAAGAGATACAATTAAAGAGCATGCAAGATTACATGAGTTAGGTATCGCTCATGGACACAATAATCACAATCATGATGAATCAGATCATTTTCATTAAAAAATAATTTTTAAAGTTTATGGCACTTATTCCTTTCAAAACAACTGAAAAGCAAGGTAAACCAAATAGCAAAAGTATTTTTAGTCTTGCTTTAGTGATGACCTCATTGGTAGTTTGGATGTGCTTATTTCAATAAAAAAATTATGGCTAAAAAAGAAGGAAAGGAATTAGCGACAGTAAAGGTCTATCTCAATACTGGAATAATAGCTGCATTAGTAGGTGTTGGGTTTATTGCCTCTACTTTAATTTTTGGTGTATTGGTTCTGGTTTTAAAATAAAAAGAATTCAAAAATTTAAGATCTTTATTTAATTTCTTTTGAATTTAATAGAGGTCTTATTTTGTTTTTTAATTCCTCAAGAGGTTTTTCAATAAAATCAGGTTTTTTTAAAACTGCAAGTACAACCCATCCTGCGCTAATAGCTAGAACCATTCCTAAATAAGCGAAACCATAAATCATTGATACTTTAATTAAGTTGATTCCAATTTTACTTCTTTTTTGACTTCCTTTTCCTGTTTAAGTTCCATCTTATTTTTAACATCTTCTTTTTCTTTATCCTCAATTATCAAATTTTTTTCTTTTCTTCCGAAATCATCTTTACCTGAAATAAAGAATATAAGTGACACTATAAAAAATAGTGCAAAAAGCAAAACTTCCATTAGTCAACAAATTTAACTGTCAATATTAAATTAATTTAGAGATCTAGTTTTAATCAATATCAAATAATACAACTTGCTGTTAATTCAACTTAAATCAACTATTAATTGATCTCTTCTTATTTTTTGTTTGATACTGTAATGCAGCTTTTAAATGTTTAACTTCTTTTTCTAAGTTTTCAATTCTTTTTTCTAAATCGTCGTTACTAGTCATTTAAATGTTTTGATAAGGTACAAGTAAATAATTATATTAAAGTAATCTGCGACATAATTGATTCATTAGTGTGTTATTAGGTCCAAATGATACAAGGCTCTCTCGCTTTTGTTTACAATAAGTAATATTTAGTCATTAGCTTCATACAAAAATGAATTCAAACAAAGACATTCTTGACAGAGCCATAGGAAGACCAGCAATGATGGCTTTCATGATTTTAGTCGGAACATACGTTACAACGGGTCAACTTATTCCAGGTGTTTTTTAATGGAAAATAAAAATCAGAAAAGGAACATCGATCCTCAAAAAACAAGTGCAGAGAAATTAAATGGCAGATTCGCTCTTGTTGGTGTTATCGCTTTAGTTGGTGCTTACATAACAACAGGACAAATTGTACCTGGGATCATTTAAGAATTCATTCAACCAAGATCTTCATGAGAGTCAGCCCTAGTAGGGATACGGGCTGGCTTTATTAATGAAGAAATTTGTTTAATTTTAGTGATGAATTATATAATAAAAAGTTCTAATGAGGTTCGAATAAGACTTTTGGTAAAAAATAAAACCCTTGCTATGAATAGCAAAACGCATCTTGCACATTTTTCATTAGCCAGTAGCTAGGTTCCTTTTGTGGCATGGGATCTCGGCGAAAATTTCAAGTTCGAATGAAGTTAAAATAACTCGTTCAAATATAAATTCATTATTCATCAAAGTTTCTATTTAGGAAAGTGATTAGTAATGTGGGGAAACTTCATTATTTTTGGATACCTATCCTAATCTGAGATATTTGATGATTTGATAATTTCCCATGCTTCGGATGCAGTGTCTGCATATTCAAAAAGATTTAAGTGCTCATCTGAAATTAATCCAAGATCAGCTAGATATTCGAAGTTAATTATCTTATCCCAATATTCTCTTCCAAAAAGTATTATTGGGATTTTGTTTTTCATTCCTGTTTGACGCAGTGTTAATAGTTCAAATAATTCATCTAATGTTCCAAAACCCCCTGGAAAAAATACAGCTCCTATTGATCGCATGACGAAATGGATCTTTCTTAATGCAAAATAATTAAATTTAAAGCATAGACCTGGAGTTATAAAGGCATTGGGAATTTGTTCATTGGGAAGACTGATATTTAACCCTATAGATTTACAATTTGATTCAAAGGCACCTCTATTAGCCGCTTCCATAATCCCTGGACCCCCACCGGTCACAATCACATGAGAATTACAGGATTTACTTTGATTATTAATTGAAGCAAGTTTAGAAAACTCCCTTGCGGATTGATAATAGTGACTCATTGATAGCAAATTTTCTAATCTATTTAAATTTCGTTTAAGCAAAACCGATGAAGGATTTTTTTTAATTAACTTTCTTATATCATCAATTTTCTCTTTTGTTTTTGATTCTTCTGCAATACTTGCGCCTCCAAAAATTATTATGGTTGAAAGAATTTTATTTTCTTCTAAGATTAAATCTGGTTTTGTAATTTCAAGCAGCATTCTGACTCCGCGCATTTCGTTTCTGTTGAGCAAACCAATATCTTCATAAGCCAATTTATAGGTATCAGAATTAATAATTAAATTTAGATTTTTTGAATTATTAATTTTGGTTGAAATACCCTTTTGTGTTTTGTTCATATTAAGCTAGGGTCTTAATTTTTCGTTCTAGGGGATTAAACCCAACTCTCTTAATTTGATCATTTTTCCAAACCCAATAAACAGGTGGAGTTTTTCTTGCCTTTATTAAACTTATTTGGTCTAATTTTTGTGGGATAAATTCTTTAGCTGGATCAAAAAATTTATCTCTTGTGGGTTGATTTAAAACAATACTACCTTCTTTGCCTGAGATTGATCTGTGATAAGTTCCAATAGGAATTTCTAATGCTCCCATAGATCTATTTAAATAAATCACATGATGAGGTTCATCCCATGCAGGATTTATTAAAACAAATGTTCTTTCCCCAGTAATAACTAGGTTGTGATCAATTTGATGATTGTGAACGTAATATTGTTCATTTTTAAAATCATCTGGAGGAGATATAGCTTCTTCAGAGTGAATTACCACATCGCAACCATTAGATGCCCCCAATCCTGCATCAAAGAATGTCACTTTTGGAGTCTCTCTAAAAATTGTTGTTGGCATGAATTTTAATTTCATAGTTAAACATCTCCTTAAAAATTTATGAATGTTTTTAAAATTTATAAGCTATGAAAACCGATTAATGAATAGTCAGTTACAACAAACTAAACAATCTTCTTTAGTTGGGTAATCTTGACATTCTCTCTTAAAAGTTTCTTCTAAAACTTCTACTTTATTGACATAATCAAGATTTCGCAGACCTTTATTTGGAACTGTGAATTGTGTTTGAAGTTTCATTTCCCCCTCCTAATTAATACTGTTTTTTGAAGCCATCCCAGGTTTTAGAAAATCTTAATCCTATATAAGAAACTAAAATAGCCCAAAATAGAATCTCTATAGTTAAATTGGTCATCTGCTTTTTCCTCCTTTCTATTTACCTATCCTTTAGTACGGATGATATATAAAAATCAAGCGTAAGAATACTTAAAAAGTTCGAGTATTAATCGCAAAAAATTTTGCAATGGTTATTACTAGGATGCTTTTCGCATTCTTTATTCCAGTAAGCTTCAAGTTCTTTCGCCTTTATATCGTATGAAAGATCTTTTGTATCCAAGTCCATCTCTTGGATGGTGAATGTGTCGTTTAATGTCATAAGACTTACCTCTTGTCTACACTCATGTTCTAATTCATTTGAATAGTTAATCTCAAGTTTTATGTGTGCGGTTAGAGGAACAAAATTGTACGGATTAAGGATCAAAAAAGACTCTCAAATTCAAAATAATGACCAAGCTAATATCTTCAAAAATATTAATAGTTTAAAAATTTTTGGATCGCGAGGTAAAGCAATAAAAAGAGATTGATTCCCGCCTTTAGGAAACAATCTCTTTTCTTAGTACTTAGTTATGTGTAGGAATAAATTAACAACTTGCTTAGATCATTGATCAATGTTGTTAATTTAGTTGGCTGCTTAAACCAATCTGATGAACTTCTCTGGTGGACTATCGATCATTTCTAATCCCTCCTTTTGATTGAGTTGAATCTAGTTCGAATTACTTTTTTTGTATATCCGTAAATATGCTGATTTATTAAAAACTTAGTATGAAAAGAACCTCTTATCTTTGGTCATCAATTTAACTATAGTTAACGCTTGATATTTTTTTAGGTATTCATACGCTTGATTTATATATATCAAACGTACTAAATAATAATCAAATCAAAGGAGGTTAATCTAATGACCAACTTAGGATTAGAGCTACTCATATTGACTTTTTTACTTATTTATTTTGGAGTTTTCATGACTCAAAGTATTTATAGAAAATATGAAAAAGCCTATCTACGCAAAATAATTTTTTGCAGTAAATCACAAAGTGACCCCTATTGCATTACAGAATAAAAGGGTTTAAAAAATTTAAAAAATTAAAGGAGGTAAATCATGTCTTGCAGAAATCCTTATAAATATATAATCCAAAATGCAATCCATTCTTTTCTCAATACATTTGCAGCTCTTAATTCAAACTCGAGAGCTTTGACTGATGATCAAATGGAATGTATGCAATTTGGCATCTGTTCATTTTCACCAAAAGCCTTAGAAGAAATTCCTTATTTTCATTACTAATTAGGAGAAAAAATGAAGATTAAAAAACCGCGCACTCTAGCCCAAAAGTACTTTAATGAATTTCAAAACTACTTTCATAATACTGATGAGAAATTAGTTTCATATACTTGTATCCCTGAATATCTTAAGAAAACTACTTCTAAAGAGAGTTTTAATTAAATGGAGATATGTTATTAGTAGGAGCTATTAATAGGATTTCAAAGACAATTCCAGTTAAGGCTATTGGTAATACCCAGATACCAATAAACCTATGATCAAAAAATCTTAAATGATCATTACCTTTAAAAACATTTTTTAAAGAAGTGTATAAAGTTTCTGGTTGCTTATAAGTTGGACCTGTTTTAGATGGTGAATAAGGTTTTATAAAAGTAGATGCTGCAGAGAACTTTGAAATTTTATTTATAAAAAAAATAGGCAAAACCCAAATAGCAACAAATCTACCTCCTAACCACTGTCTCGCATTAGGAAGAGAATACTCTTTGATAGATTTATTTTCTGGCATTCCAGATTCTAAATCCTTATATATATTTTCTAAAGTCTTTTCTTTTCTTGAATTACTGGTCATTTAAATTTCTAAGTAGTGAATATTTTATGAATTTAAATCTTTAATAAAAATATTCCTAACTACCAAAATAACTAAAAAGTAGTTAAGAATATTTCCTTTGGCTTGGTTCATAAAGACGGATTTTTTTCCGTTGCAGATTCGCCAAATATCTACATATACTTTATAGATAAAAAACAATTTTTTTTAAAGTAAAAAATATACAAACATCTGAATAATATTTAATTATAAAAGTTATTTTTTAATACATCCTTTTAATAAAATTTAAACCTCATTTTCTAAGATTGCGAAAAAGAAAATGAGGTCAAAGAGAGGTTCTCATTAAACCGAAGGTATCAAAGCTTACGGCTAGTAGATTTCTCTAATTTCTACTTTTATATTTATACATTGAGTTCCTTAAATTAGGAAGATTAATTTTATACATTCAGATGTTGTGTTTTATATTAAATTAGTTTTATTGAAAATAAATTAAAATATTTACAAGACTCATTGAAAGGTGAAAAAAAGCATAAAGGGAAACTGCTAAAAACAGAAATTGTTCTAGAGGAATCATAATAGATAACAAATTACGTGAATTTTGTTTATTAAATTAATTTTCAGAAAGGAAAATGTTTTCTAGTATCAAATCTCCGCTTGATTTTTCATTTTTTGTAGTTATTTTTTGGGGATTATTTTTAGAGGGTAAATTAAAAGCTCCCCATCTTTTAATCCAAAACAAAGTATAAAAGAATGCAATGATAAAAGGAGTGCCTACAATTAAGTATCTGATATCCATTAAAATTTCCTTAATTAATAAGATTTAAACTGCATTGCCAAAATCGCTCCAAGGAAGAATACAGTTGGTATCCCTAAGGCATTTACAGCTGCGGTTCTAACAGTAAATACGGGGTAACCTTCCTTAGGTCTATTTGTATTGATTATCGATGAATCTTCCCATACTTGATAGTTTTTAAAAGGAGCTACGCCTTGTTTTGGTAATCCGAAAGGTGTCAATCTAAACACATCCCATTTACCTAACCAAAATACTGTAAAGATCCAGGAAAAAATAATTGGAGCGATAACTAATAAAACTCTAAAGTCCATTTTTATCAATAGTTAATTTGTTATTTATTTTGATCTTTTTAAATAAATAAAAACTAAATCTTTAACTTATGTTTAAGTAAAAACACTTAATAACATTAATTTTGAACATTAATCACTATAGGGAATGATTTATTGGTTTGGTTAAAGTATATTTTTAAAACTTTGATATTTAAATTTAATGTAGATTTAAATTATTCTCAATAATTTTTATGGAGACATTTAGATTCCTTCTTTTTGGTATTGCAGGTTTAAGTTTAATCTTTTGGGTTGCGGTAATTGCTTTATGGCATACATATATGTTCCCAACTTTCTTTAAAGAAGATAAAGAGTTTAATTCTGTTATTACTCAGGAAAATTCTCTTACCTCAGAACCAATTCTTGGTAATTTAGTTAACAGTAATAATTTCATAAGTAGACAAAAATATTCAATGAAAAATTTTGTAATAGCTGACTTCTCATCTATTCAAAATAATTTTAAATTGAATAAACTTTATACCACTGTAATGATTGGAGTGTCATTCACCACTTTTATTTTTCTGAGTTACGGCTTAAGCAGTTCTATTACAACGGTAAATTAAATGGAATCAATATATAGTTTAGTTTTTTTAACTTCTTTCCTTTATTTAATCTTTAATTCATTTAAAGATTTCAATATTAAATGAGGAGAAGTCTAATATTTTTTGCCATCTAATAAGAATTTTCTTCTTATAAAGAAAAATACAGCTGTAGTTATTATCATTACAGGAGGATGAAATGATATAGAATTTAAATATTCGTAGTAACTAAAGTTATCCATTAATTTTGTGAATAATTAATGAAACTATAAAACAGATTTAAATTATTAACTGGCTTATATAAATCATAAGAAAGTATAAATTGAAAGTTAATATTGTATCTATATCTTTCTCCTTATTAATATTTAAATCTCTGTTAAAAGTGTACATAAAATTTTCTGTTTCCTTTGGACCCCATTTATTGCTAAAGGATGAAAGTATTTATGAAAGAATGAATATGTTAATTTCTTTTTCAAGATTTTTCCTAATCTACATACGTATCTCTAACTAAGAAAGCATATCATTCATGAGTATCTATATGTACGGTTTAAGGAACGATAAA
>QCTP01000014.1 GCA_003211115.1 Prochlorococcus sp. AG-673-M19 | reverse complement strand
TTTTTATACAGGATAACTTTTTAGAAAATGAAGAATTCAACTACTTATTATCTATTCCTAAAAAAATTGATTTAAATCTATTTACGAAACCCAGAGGTGTAATCGTAATAAAGTCAGAAGACAAACGTGTCCCAAAAGATATTAGGTTCAATATGGAAAAAATGTTTAAAAAATATGAAAATAATTGTATCCAAGTATTAAAGAATATAAATTCAAGAAAAACAAGACTTTATGACTTTTATGCCGTAACTATAATTATTACTCCTCCAGGAACGGTGGAAAAAGTACATATTGATAATTATTCAAAACTTTTAACAGGGGTTATATACTTAATGCCAGAAAAAAACTATGGCACCTTTTTATATTCATCTAAATTTGATGAGAATCCGTTAGAAGTGAATTGGAAAAGAAATAGAATTTTATTCTTTGGGAATAAATATAAAGAAAGTTGGCATTCATTTAAAAGTGATAGTGATAATTCTCACCCCAGAATTACTTGTCTATTAACGCTTCATACCAAGAGAATTAACGCCCATATGTTAAGTGATCTAGGTTGGTTTAAATTTATATTTGCCTTCATAGAAACTAAAGGTAGAGAAAATAAAGATAAATTTAAAAGACTTGTAGTAAATATCTTAAAAAAACTAAACTTAAAAAAATCTTAAAAAAGATAATTTGATTATTAATAAACACCTTACTCATACTTCTAATGTACTTGTAATTGGCTGCGGAGGATCAGGTTTAAGGGCAGCTATTGAGATTAAGAAATCTGGCCTTGAAGTATGTATTCTTGGGAAAAGACCCAAGACTGATGCTCATACAGTTTTAGCAGCAGGTGGCATTAATGCCGCTTTAGGCAATTTAGATAAAGAAGACTCATGGGAACAACATTTTATTGATACTTACTTAGAAGGTTATGGTATTGGGGATCCTTTAAAAATTGAAATAATGGCTAAAGAATCTCCATCCCTAGTTCGAGAGATAGATAAATGGGGTGCGAATTTTGCAAAATTAAATAATGGCAAACTTGACCAAAGATATTTTGGGGCTCACAAATATCGTAGAACTTGTTACTCTGGAGATTATACAGGTTTATCTATTTTAAAAACACTCTTAAAAAAAACTGAAGAGCTAAATATTCCTATTTATGATAATCAATATGTAACAGAACTCCTTATCAAGGATAATGCTTGTTTTGGAGCAATGTCCTTTAATATGTCTTCTGCAGAGAGAACTGCATACTTAGCTGATGCAGTTATTTTATGTACAGGTGGACATACAAGATTATGGAAAAAAAGTTCGTCTAGAGAAAATGAAAATACAGGGGATGGATATTATTTGAGTCTTAAAGCAGGATGCAAATTAATAGATATGGAAATGGTGCAGTTCCATCCTTCTGGTATGGTCTTTCCTGAAGAAATTGAAGGTACTTTGGTTACCGAAGCGGTGAGAGGTGAAGGCGGAAAGTTAATTAATAACAGAGGGGAGAGGTTTATGAAAAATTATGATCCGAAAAGAATGGAATTATCAACTAGAGATAAAGTAGCAATCGCTAACTATAAAGAAATAATTGAAGGCCGTGGAACAAAAAATGGTGCTGTTTTTCTTGATATAAGCCATAAAAGTAAAGAGTTCATAATTGAGAAACTACCAAATATATATAGACAATTTCTTGAAACTCAAATGCTTGATATTTCAAAATCACCAATGGAGGTTGCTCCAACTGCGCACTATTCTATGGGTGGGATTTTAGTTAATCCAGAGGATTTATCTACTTCTGTAGAGGGCCTTTTTGCAGCGGGAGAGGTCGCAGGAGGTCTTCATGGTGCTAATCGTTTAGGTGGGAATTCTCTCGCAGAGATCCTTATTTTTGGCAAACGAGCTGGTATCGCAGCTTCAAAATATTCCAAAAAAATGGATCGGCAAATAAGGTCTAATAAGAGCATCGCAATCGCGCATTCAAACATTAATAAGTTTATTAAAAATGGAGATGAACTAGTAAGACCTTTCCAACGCGAATTGAGATTAATAATGTGGAAATATTGTGGTGTGATTAAAAACGAAACTTTACTTTTAGAAGGGTTGTCAAAAATTGAAAGAATCAAAAACAAATTAGATAATATTTATATAAGAATCGATAAATATAATTGCAAGGATCTAGTGTTGATTTTTGATTTACAATCCTCTTTGGTAAGCGCAAAAGCGACAATTGTTTCAGCACTCCAAAGAAATGAAAGTAGAGGCGCTCACCAAAGAAGTGATTTTCCAATAATTGACCCCTTATGCAAATTTAATTGTTTAGTAAGTATGGATGAAAATAGTAATTTAAAGATTTCTAAAATCCCTCTAAAAGAATTAAACGAAAACCTAAAAACAATTATTGCAAATGCAAAAAGAGATGAAGATATTAAAGATAAATTACTTGAGTAATCTTAAAAATTGAATATCCAACTTCTGAGGAGAAGAAGAAGTTAAATTTAAACTTTTCTCCAAACTGCTAAAAGTTTTCCTTGAAAAACTACTTCTTCTAAATTTAATTCAATTGGATCGTAAGTTGGATTTGCTGCCTCTAGAAATATTTTTCCACCTCTTTTGAAAAAATATTTTAAAGTTGTTCCTAATCCTGGGACCATAGCACTTACAATTGTTCCATTTCTTAAAGAGTATGAGTCAGTTATGGGCTCCATTAAAACCATATCACCATCAGCAATACATGCATCTATCATTGAGTCCCCATTAACTGTTAGAGCGAAAACATTTTTCTTTTTTAAGACATTAGAAATATCTAAATTCTCTTGAACGTCAGAATAGGTTTCAATTAACCCTCCAGCTGCGACTGAACCCATTATTGGTACTCCTTCTATAATTTCATCAACAATTTGCATTGTTCTTGCTTTACCTTCTTGCCAAGAGATGTATCCCTTTTCCTGCAAATGCTTTAAGCGACTTTGAATTGGGGCAGGGGATTTTAGTCCCATAGCTTGCATCATCTGCCTGATGGATGGACTATGTTGAAAGTTCTTCATATAGTCTTTTATCCATCCATAAAGCTCATCTTGAGCTTGTGTAAGATTATCCTCAGAAGAAGTGCGCATAAAACAAATGTACTCTAATACATTTGTACCTCTTTATTGAGTATTTTACAAGTATACCTAGTGGAGAAGGCAAGATAAAAGAGCTTGTTGAGCATGCATTCTATTTTCTGCTTGATCAAAAATTCTACTTTTGTGACTTTCAAATATCTCATCAGTTATCTCTTTGGATCTATAAGCAGGAAGGCAATGAAGAATAATTGCATCTTTATCAGCCTTACTAACTAAATCACTGTCAATAGTGAAACCATTAAAAACTTTTTCTTTCTCATCCTGTTGATTTTCTTCACCCATAGATGACCAAACATCTGTATAAAGAACATTTGCTCCTAAAACAGCAGTGCTAGGATCATTAGTAATTTTCAACAAATTCTTATTTTTATATATTTCATATGCTTTATCTATCACCAAAGAGTTAGGTTCATAACCTTTAGGACATGCAATTCTAACTTCTACTCCTAATAACGCCCCACATATAATAAGAGAATTTGCAACGTTATTACCGTCTCCAATAAATGTCAAAACTACTTCTTTAAAATCAAGAAATTCTTCCTTAATCGTTAAAAAATCAGCTAAAGCCTGACATGGATGCTCTAAATCTGTAAGAGCATTAATAACTGGCTTTGTAGACCACTTTGCATATTCTTCCAAATCTAAATGATCAAATGTTCTAATTGCCATAACATCACAATATCTACTTAAAACTCTTGCAGTATCTTTAATTGGCTCGCCTCTTCCTATTTGTGATGTTGTGGGATTGAGGTCAATAGTGGTTCCACCAAGCCTAGTCATCGCAACTTGAAAACTAACTCTTGTGCGAGTTGATGACTTATCAAAGATTAATCCTAAAACTTTATTGCCAAGATCAATATTTAATTTTTTATTTTTTAAAATTATTTGCAAGATCTAAAATATATAAAACTTCATCAGTTGATAAATCGAAGCTTGATAGAAAATTATTTTTAGCAAGCTTTTTTGGTTTTAGCATCAATATTTTTAGTTAGATCAAGATTCTACTATGCAGGCATTTTACTTTCTGCTAATAGATTTTTAAGATCTTCACCTTCAATAACTTCTTCTTGGAGGATTTTTTGAGAAATAGATTCAAGAAGAGATAAATTATTCCTCAAAATATTAAGTGCAGTTTCATGTGCATCATCAACTAAATCTCTAACCTCTTTATCTATTGCTTGAGCAGTAGCATCACTAACAGATCTCCTAGGATTATTACCATTACCTAGAAACTGACCACCACCTTGTTTATCGTAGGCAAGCGGTCCAAGAATATCACTCATTCCAAATGTACCCACCATTTGTTCAGCTATATCGGTTGCTCTTTGTAAATCATTTGAAGCTCCCGTGGTAATCTTTCCAAATACTACCTCTTCAGCAGATCTTCCTCCAAGAAGTGTAGCTATTTGTCCTTTTAATTCATCTTTTGAGTTAAGAAATCTTTCTTCAGTAGGGAGTTGAAGTGTATATCCTAATGCGCTCATACCCCTTGGAACAATTGAAATCTTTGCTACTTTCGAACCTCCTGGCATTAGATGTCCCACAATTGCATGTCCCACTTCGTGGTAAGCAACAACTTTCTTCTCATCATCTTGAAGGACTCTACTTTTTTTCTCTAGACCTGCTACAACTCTCTCGATAGCTTCACTCAAATCTTGTTGTTCAACACTTTTTCTTTTAGCTCTAGCTGCTAATAAAGCAGCTTCATTAACCATGTTTGCAAGATCTGCACCTGCAAATCCACTTGTAGCTTGGGCGATTGAATCCAAATCAATTGATTCTGATAATTTTACTTTTTTGGTATAAATTTCTAGAATTGTTTTCCTCCCAGACAAGTCTGGTCTATCTACTAAAACTTGCCTATCAAATCTACCAGGTCTTAATAATGCCGCGTCAAGAACTTCTGGTTGGTTTGTAGCAGCAAGAACTATTACAGGTTTGTCTGCTGATGCAAACCCATCCATTTCTGTAAGTAGCTGATTTAACGTTTGTTCTCTTTCATCATTACCTCCAACAACACCCATTGATCCGGAGCGACTCTTACCAATAGCATCTAACTCATCAATAAAAATAATACAGGGGGCTTTCTTTTTTGCCTGTTCAAATAAATCTCTTACTCGAGCTGCACCTGCTCCTACAAAAAGTTCCACAAATTCAGAACCTGAAATAATGAAGAAAGGAACTTCTGCTTCACCAGCAACTGCTTTTGAAAGTAGAGTCTTTCCTGTTCCTGGAGGTCCTACCAAAAGAACACCTTTTGGAATTCTTGCGCCAATATCAGTGTATCTTTCTGGCTTCTTCAAGAAATCAACAATTTCGGTCAATTCATCTTTAGCTTCATCAACACCTGCCACATCATCAAAAGTTATCTTCGACTCGTCATCAGGGACATAAACTTTAGCTTTACTTTTAGTGAAACTCAACGCACCTTGCGCGCCACCTCCACCCATACTTCTTCTGGCAAAAAATTGCAACACTAAAATAAAAATTAAAGGCGGTACTACCCAGCTAAGAATAGTTGAGAAGAAATTTGGTTTTTTAGGTGGTGCTGCTGCGAACTCAACACCTTTGCTTTCCAATCTTTGAGGCAAATCCATATCAAAAATTGGAGTTGTTGCTAATACAGAAGGTGCTCCCTCTTCTGCTCCATTTAATTCGTACCTAATTTGTTCTTGCGTAATATAAGCTCTTTTAACTTCCCCATCATTGACTTGATCAATAAATAAAGAGTAAGGAACTCTTGGTATTTGCATATTTTGGTTTGGGAACAGGCTACTGAATAACAAGAGTGCACCTACTCCAATTAAAATAATATTTACTATTCCGAATCGTCTATTTGGTTGATTATCGTCTTGTCTTATTGGCATGATTTTATCGATTATGAATATATTATAAACTAAACGAACGAGTTCCGGACCTGTATAACTTTTATTGGGTAAGAACCGAACGGTATTTGAATTAAAAACCACTTCTAAATTAATTAGATAGTGCTCTTCACAAAAATATCATCGCCAATAAAATTAATTTCAGTTTCTTTTAAATTAAAAACCTCGTCCATATCTGTAAATTCAAAATCAGAGAAAGGGTTCATGCTACTTACACCTCCTAATATCTTTGGTGCAATAAAAGTCATTAGTTCTTGAATACAACCTGCTTCGATAGCTGAAGTTGCCAACTTAGGTCCACATTCCCAGAAAATATTATTACAACCTTTTTTTGCAAGTAAATTTGAAAGCAATAAAGGATTATCAGAGGATAATTCTTCGATATCTACCCCTTCTGGGATTCTCTTGAGAAATTTTTTATCTGCAGTAGAAGCATCATAAACAACAAGTGTCTTGGCTAATTTGCAATCCCACAAATTGGATTTTTCTGGCAGATCTAAAGTTTTTGTGAATACTACTCTTAAAGGTTCAGGCTTTTTTATACCTCGAGAAGTTAGAAGAGGATCATCTTTTCTTAATGTATTACCACCAATAACTATTGCGTCAAAGCAAGCTCTAGTATAGTGAACTAATGATCTTGAATCTTTATTTGTAATCCATTTACTCTTACCATTTTTCAGAGCAACCCTTCCATCCATACTCATTGCCCATTTCATAACACCAAAAGCATTATCGGTAATATTCCTATGAATAAAAGACTTATTTAGTTCTTGAGATTCTTTTTCACATAATCCTAGGTGAACTTTAATTCCAGCATCTTTTAATAATTTAATACCTTTGCCTGAAACTCTTTTGTCAGGATCTACAATAGAAATAAATACTTTTTTTATTCCAAAATAAATTATTTTATCCACACATGGAGGTGTTTTACCTTGATGACAACAAGGTTCTAGATTTACATATAATGACCCATCTCTTGCATCTTTTTTTAGATTATTGAAAGCCATCGCCTCTGCATGAGGCATTCCTGATTTTGCATGGAATCCTTCTGAGATAAGATTTCCACTTTTGTCTAAGATTACTGCACCAACCATTGGGTTAGGACTTGTTCTTCCTTTACCTAAAGAAGCCAAATAAATAGCTCTTTTCATCCATTTGATGTCACTAATATTGCTATCACTCATCTGTCGAATAAATAATCAATCTAATGATCTCCATTCTTTCACGACGAAAGGAGGAACTGGTAATTCTGAAAAAACACCTGACAACGATAATCTGAGTGGTCTGTTTTTATCAAGATTATTTACAAGTTCATTCAAATCAAATTCAGCAGCTGCTTGCCTTCCATCGTTAGCCAATTCAACATTTAATAATGTTTTATCATTTAATAACCACTGTTTTCTTCCAGAATCAACTTGTAAATTTGTTGGATGATCAATCCTAAGATTACCAGGATATCCAATTACCCTTAAGATCAATTTATTTTCAAAAAATGGCGACTTATATGTTACTAATTGCCATGTTTCAAAATCTAAATCCCTTAAAAACTCACTGCTAGCATTCGTTAATTCTCCATTAATTTCTATTTCTGCTATTTCTGCAAAAACCTTAAGTGGGTTAAAAAATATAGAGACTGATATAGCAAAAAGTATTAAACCATTGCAAAAAATATTTTTATTTAATTTTGAAATTTTCGTCATCTTCAGAATCCATAAGGGCCTCTAGAGTAGCTGCTGTTCTAACAAGAGCTTGATATCTTTTTATAATTTTACGATTTTTTTCTATAACTCGGGATAAATTCGCAGTATCTTTATCAGAAAAATTCGTTGTTAAATCACCTGAGTCTTCCTCTACTAACTCGAAATTACTTTCTTTGTTAATAAGAGTTAACAATATTTCGTGTAATCGCTTTCTCCTTTCTGACAAGTAATTTATTATTATTAGTTTATAAATATTAGGATAAATTTATTAAACATACAAATAATTTATATTATTCCTCTTAAAAATTATATGACTCAGATAAAAAGAAAAGTTCACGTTATCGGAATTAATTCTTTTGAATTTAAAGAGCTACCATTGAAATTACAAAAATTATTTATAAAAACAGAAAATATTGCAGTCCCAAAGCCATATTTTGCAAATATTAAATTATGGGCCAAAAATAATACAAAAAAAGAAAAATTATTTTTCGCTAGCAGAAGTGATAAAAATCTGATTAATTGGCTTAAATCTCAAAAGACTGATGTAATTTTATTTTCTAGGGGAGATCCTCTTTGGTTTGGAATTGGGAGAATACTTCTAGATAACTTTTCAAAAGAAGAATTAAGTTTCTATCCATCAAATACATGTCTTCAGTTAGCATTTAGTAAACTAAAAATATCTTGGCAAGAAGCTGTATATGTAAGTATTCATGGAAGAGATTCAACTAAATTCATTGAGACTCTAAAATCAAAGCCCCCAAGTTTAGCGATTATTACAGATTCAAACTACAACAGTTTAGAGATAATTCAAAAAAATTTATTAGAGTTAAATCTAGATAATTTCTACGACTTTTGGATTTGTGAGGAAATAGGTTTTGAAAATGAAAAGATCAGAAATTTCAATCTGAAAGAAAAATTACCAACTGATATTTCTAATTTGAATATTGCTGTTTTGTTGAAAAGGAAAAGAGATATTCAAGGAAACGCAATTCCTTTATTTGGATTAAAAGATGATAACTTTAAAACTTTTGAAGACAGACCAAATTTATTAACCAAAAGGGAAGTTCGAATTCAAATTTTGGCTGATTTAGAGTTGCCAGAAAATGGCACAATTTTGGATATTGGGGCAGGTTGCGGCTCCATTGGTTTAGAAGCATTAAAATTAAGGCCCAATTTAAAATTAGTTTGTATTGATAAAAGAATTGGCTCAAAAGAATTAATCTCAGAAAATGCAAGAAGATTAGGAGTTGTTCCTCAAGATATTTTTGAAGAAGATATAAATAATTTAATAAAATCTAATAATATTAACTCTTTAAGAAAAGCTAGGAGAATAATTATAGGTGGCTGTGATAAAAATACTAAGCTTCTAATTATTAATGAATTTTCTAGATATATGAACTTTGGAGATATTATTACTATTCCTTTAATCGATATTCAAACCATTAAAGAGCTTAGAGAGAACTTAAAAGAAAATGATTTTGAAGTAAATTTAAACTTTATTCAGACTTATAAAAGTTTGAGTATTTCAGATGGAATAAGAATGGATCCAAACAATCCTGTATTTTTGCTTAAAGGGAAAAAAATAATTTAACTTAAAATCACTTATTAGGTTTACCGACATGTGGGAGTCCCCATCCTAATTTATTTCTCAATACCTGGAAAAACTCATGATCCTCAAGCCTAATAAACTTTACCGAATGTTTACTTTTTCTAATTAAAACTCTATCTTCAGGCCAAACATAGCAACCAGCATTTCCATCAACAACCATTACTAATCTTTCAGGCGTAGCAGGGAAAACTGTAACTGGTTCTGAATCATTAAACACTAACGCTCTAGAGGCTAAAGAATGAGGAGCAATCGGTGTTAATTGAACTACTGGGCAATCTGGAGTTATAACAGGGCCGCCCGCACTTAAAGAGTAGGCAGTTGAGCCTGTTGGAGTAGAAAGGATAACTCCATCAGCAGATATATCGACTGGAGCATGTCTCCCTATAGAGATTTCAAAGTGACACATACTTGTCAAAGGTTCTCTATGAAGTGCCATTTCATTCAAACAAAGGGATTCCCATCTCCTTTGCTCATTCCTCATAACACTAATAATTAAACTTTTTCTTTCTTCTATATCCCAATTACGGCTAATAAGTTTTTCAATTGCTTCCTCTAGATTCGAAAGATATGCCTCTGCAAGAAATCCTAAATGGCCAGTGTTAATTGTAAGAATTGGAATTTTTGCAGGAGCGGTCTGTCTAGCAGCAGAAAGTACTGTTCCATCTCCTCCAAGAACAATCGCGAACTCCATAGAAGAGTCGAACCCTTCTGGAACACAATTCGAATATCCCAAAGGACGAACATGTTGATCAGGATTGGCAAATCCAACCATACCTCCTGAGCTACTTACTCTTACAACTTCATAATTGGATTTTTCCAATTTTTTTTGAACAGAAATTGCTGTTTGAACAGCTAGTTCTTTACCATCGTTGACGATTAGACCAGCTTTACGTACCAATCGATAAATTTAAAACTAATTATATTTTAGACTAAATTGATAAAGAAACCTAATTTTAAATTCTAATTCAACTAAAACTGTTCTAAGAATCTTAGATCATTTGTATAGAATCTTCTTATATCATCTATCTGATGTCTTACCATACAAAATCTCTCTACACCTAATCCCGCAGCAAATCCAGTCCATTTCTCAGAATCAATCCCTAACTTTTCTAAAACCTTTGGATCTACCATTCCGCAACCCATAACTTCAAGCCATTTCCCTTTCCATTGAACATCTACTTCCGCAGAAGGTTCAGTAAAGGGGAAATAACTAGCTCTAAACCTAACAGGAATATCTCCAAAGAAGGTTTTCAAGAAAGTAAGCACTGTCCCTCTTAAATGACTAAAGTTTATATCTTGATCGATACATAAAACTTCTACTTGATTAAAGACAGGCGAATGAGTAGCATCCACCGCATCTCTCCTATAAACTCTTCCTGGTGCAATAATCCTTACTGGAGGTGGATTCCCCTCTAAATATCTGATTTGAACGGGAGATGTGTGAGTTCTTAAGAGACGATTTTCATCTAAGTAAAAAGTATCCTGCATGTCCCTAGCTGGGTGATTTTTAGGTATATTAAGAGACTCAAAATTGTAAAAATCACTTTCTATTTCAGGCCCATTCTCAACAGAATATCCTAGCCCGCAAAAAATATCTATAATCTCATCTTGAGTTGAAATTAAGGGGTGCTTATTCCCAGAGAGTGTTCCTGTAGGTGGGATTGTTACATCAATTTTTTCATCTAAAATCTTTTTATCTATAGCTTCACTAATAAGTTGATTTTTTCTTTCATTTATTAAATTTTGCAAGTTTATCTTTATCAAGTTTGCCTTCTGCCCAACAATTGGCCTATCAACAGATGATAATTTACCCATGGTTTTTAGTATTATTGATAATTCTCCTTTCTTTCCTAATAAAGCAACTCTTAATTGATCTAATTCTGAATCACTTTGAGAATTTCTTATGTTTTCATTAGCTAAAAGAGAAAGATTCTCAAGTTTTTCCTCAATCTGACTTAATGATTCAATTTGACTCACTGATATAGTAAAAATAAGTATAGTTTCATCTTACTTATATATCGTCCATAATAAAATGAATTGATTAATGGAATCGTTAAATATTTTAATAAGTAATGACGATGGGGTTTTTGCTGAAGGAATAAGAGCATTAGCTAAATCGGCATTAAAAAAAGGGCACAATGTAGCAGTTGTATGTCCTGACCAAGAAAGATCCGCAACTGGTCATGGTCTAACTTTGCAATCACCTCTGAGAGTGGAAAGAGCAGATGAATTATTTGAAAAAGGAATCAAAGCTTGGGGTTGTTCAGGCACTCCTGCTGATTGCGTAAAATTGGCATTATCAGAATTATTAGATAAAAAACCTGATTTAGTTCTCTCTGGAATAAATCACGGTCCAAATTTGGGAACAGATATTTTTTGTTCCGGAACAGTAGCTGCAGCAATGGAAGGGACTTTAGAAAATGTTCCATCAATGGCAATTAGTGTTGCAAGTTTTAAATGGAAGAATTTTGAATTTGCTAGTGAAATTGCAATGAATATTGCTGAACAAGCAATAAAAGGTAGTTGGCCAAAGTCACTTCTTTTAAACTTGAATATACCTCCATGTGAAAAAATTAAAATAAAGGAATTATCCTGGACAAGATTATCAATCAGAAAATATAAAAACCAATTTTCTAAAAGGGAAGATCCAAGAGGAGATGATTATTATTGGCTAGCTGGAGAGGCTGTTTTAGATCTAAAATCTAAAGGTTATGGTCCCAAAAATTGGCCTAGTGACGTATCTCAAATACAAGAAAATAAGATTTCCCTTACACCAATAGAACCAGATTTGTTTTGGCGAGGAAGTTTAGATGTCTTGCCACAAATTAATACATCATTTATAAATGCTTCTTAACAACCATAAAGAAAAGCAAAGTCCAAAAAAATGCGCAGCAATAACTTGTGTATTACTAAGTACCGATAAAATTTCAAGACCAGTAATAGGAATATCAGATGATGCAGTAATAAGTTGGCCTGTTGTTTGAGATGATGCCTGTATAAAAAGTGCACCCATAAGTGCTTGATATCCAATCAATCCAAATAAGATTCCCAACAAATCATTTATTAAGCCTCTTTTTATTAATTTGCTTGTTTGCCCTCTGGATGGCCTAGCATTACTTGCAATTGCTCTACCAGTTCTGACTATCAACCAACCTTGCCACAAACTAAAAAGTAGTAAGATTAAAGATATTGTTGTAAGTGATAGTCCAGGAGTCAAACTCAACTGTCCTTCGCTGTTATTTACAACATTTGAAAAAAGCAAAACAGCTGTTACAACCACACCCAATATGGATTGAATCCAAAAGCGTATCCAGCCAATGCGCCTCATTCCAAATGAAAGCGACTGAAAATCAATTTTGTCAGACATTCATTTGATTGAATAAACTATAATCTATTCAAATTTGCCATCTAAATCATAAAATTGCACGTTATCTTGTGATCTCTTTAATATCACCATCTGAAGTTAAACATCCCACATCAATTGCTATTGGTAGTTTTGACGGTCTGCATGCGGGGCATAGAAAATTAATAGAAAGTGTTGTTAAAGAAAATAATTGTACACCAACAATTGCAAGCTTTTGGCCACATCCAAGAGAAGTTCTATATAAAGAAACTCGTCTTAGGCTTGATCTTCCAGAGGAAAAGCTCCCCATCCTTGAAGATCTTGGTATAAAACAATTGGTTCTCATTCCCTTTGATAAGAAACTTTCAAAATTAAGTGCCGAGAACTTCATAAAAGATATTTTGATAAATCAATTGCAAGCAAAAAGTATTTCAGTGGGGGCTAATTTTAGATTTGGTTTTAAAAGAAGTGGAGATATTAATACAATTAAACTTGCTACTAAAGATATGGATATAAAACTAAAGATCATTTCAATTTTAGAAGACAAAGAAGGAAGAATTAGCAGCAGCAGAGTTAGAGATTTACTTCAAAAAAGTGATTTAAAAAATGCTTTTAAAATACTTAATAGGCCATATTGTTTTACAGGAAAAGTGGTTAAAGGTAAAGGGATTGGAAAGGGCCTAGGATTTCCCACTGCAAATCTTGAAATAGACGGAAGAAAGTTCTTACCTGGTGAGGGAGTTTATGCTGCCTGGACTACCATAAATAGTTCTCCTTATAAAATTGCTTCTGTTATGAACCTTGGTCCTCAACCAACAATTGATCCTCTTTTACCTTCGGCAGTTGAAGTTCATTTAATTAATAAAGATATGAATCTCTATGGTTTACCTTTATTAGTAGAACCTGTTGAAAAGATAAGATCTCAAATCAAATTTCAGAATATAGATCAACTCTCTAATCAAATTACAAAAGATAGAGAAAATGCCTTCAAAATTCTTACTAACCTCAATAAATAAAACTAAATATGGAAAACTCTAAAATAACTCAGCCAGAGGATATCCGAATATCTCAAATTATTGACGCTAATCTTGATAGAGCAAGAGAAGGTTTAAGAGTTTTAGAAGACTGGGCCAGGTTTGCCTTAGGTAAAGAAGATTTCGTTATAAGAATAAAAAACTTTCGACAAATATTAGGTAAAAATCATTTAGAAATTTATAAAGTATCAAGAAACCATATTAAAGATCATTGCAAAGGATTATCTCACTCTGAACAAATAAACAGAAAAAGTCCTTATAAAATAATAAGTTCTAATTCTGCTAGGGTTCAAGAAGCTCTGAGAGTTATTGAAGAATTTTCAAGAGGTCGTAACAATAAACTTTCCAAAATAGCTTCGGAGATTAGATATGAAATTTATACTTTGGAAATTGACTTATTAAATTTCAATGCTCGCAGAAGAGCAAAATCAATAATTAATGAAAACAATTTATATTCGATAACAGACCATAGAGAAAACTTATTAGAAATAATTGAAAAAATATTGCTAGGAGGAGTAAAAATTATTCAATATAGATTTAAAGATGGTAATGATCTGGACCATCTCAAAAAGGCAATTGAAATAAAGTCTCTATGTAAAAAATATAATTCATTGTTCATCGTTAATGACAGAGTCGATATCGCACTGGCATCTGATGCGGATGGTGTTCACCTAGGGCAAGACGACATCGATATTATATCGGCAAGAAAATTACTAGGTTACTCAAAAATCATTGGAGTTTCAGCAAATAATTCAACCGATATCACTAACGCCTTAAAAGAAGAATGCGATTATATTGGTATTGGACCTGTTTTTCATAGCTCAACAAAAAAGAATAAAGATCCTCTTGGGGTAGATAAGATTAAATATTTAACAAAAGATATAAACATTCCTTGGTTTGCTATCGGGGGCATTAACAAAGAAAATATCTCTTTTCTAAAAAATTATGGAATTAATAAGGTTGCAATAGTTTCTGGGTTATTAAATGCAGAAGATCCAAAAGAAGAAGCTATTATTATCTTAAAAGAATTATCTTATGAAAATCAAAGTTAACGGGAAAGAGAAAAATATAGAATTAAAAAATGAAAAGGCTTTACTTTCGAGCACTTTAGAATTACTAGGATATAAATCAAATACTATAGTTGTTGAAGTAAATGATTTAATCATCAACTCAACAAAATGGGGGGATGAACTACTAAAAGAAGGAGATAGATTAGAAATTGTTTCGATTGTTGGGGGCGGATAATTAATTATTTAGTAGGAATCTTAAAATCTTCATATTTTTTTAACTTTAAGCTTGAAACAATAGCCCAAATTTAAATTTTTTCATTTTATATTCTTAATACCTAAATATTAAAATGAAAGGAAATTCTAATCAAAATTCCAGATCCTTGAAATGGGAGCCAAATGGTGAATTAGCACAGAAAGATTTGTCTGAATTAATCGAAAGATTAAAAAATGTAGAAGGTGAAGATACTTCTTCAGAGCTTTCTAGATTAGGTAGCAAATCGAACATAATAAATTAATTTTGTTACTCAGAGCTTGTTTTTAAAAATATTTGTATCAAATTAAAGTTACTGATAATAAAGTAAATGCATCGAAGATTCCCGGAATGGGTAAATACAGAAGTTGTAATAAAAGCTATAAAAATGCGTGAAGAAGGATCGCTTTCTAAACAACTAAATTTGTGGATAGAGAATCTATTAGAAATTGAAAAAAAATAATTAACCTTTATGAAATACTTTTTATAATTCTTAGAGCAGCCATTGCGGCTCCATAACCATTGTCTATATTCATAACCGAAATCCCAGGAGCACAACTAGATAACATACTATTCAAAGCAGCTTCTCCATTCTTACTTACTCCATAGCCTACTGAAACAGGTACTGCAATTATAGGTTGAGGTAATAATCCTCCAATAACAGTTGCTAGAGCTCCTTCCATTCCGGCACAGACAATGAGGATATCATATTTATTAATTTCATCTATCTGGTTTAATAAACGATGAAGTCCTGCTACTCCAACATCTATAAAAGATTGACAGCTCACTCCATAAATTTCTAAAGCCAGTTGTGCTTCCAGTGTCACGGCCAAATCACTAGAGCCTCCTGAGATTATGGCTACTTTTTTTGTTGTAGAAATTTTATTAACATTTTCACCAATAATGATACAATTTGCTTCTTCAGAGAAGACTGCATCTCCATACATTTCTAACAAATGAATAGCTTTTTGTTTATCAATACGAGTAATAAATACAACTTCTTTTTTTTCTAAGACTTCTTTAGATAATCTTTTTAATTGATCTATACTTTTATCAGCACCCCAAATTGCTTCAATAAGTCCAATTCTTTCTCTTCTTTGGAAGTCAAACCTAATATCTAAAGTCATCCTTGTTGAACTAACTCTCCCTCATAAATCAATTTAAAAGGATTTTCATTTACATTCAAAGATTTTTTAACATTTTCTTCGAATTTCTCTTGTATTTCATTTACTTCTTTCATAGATATACTTTTCCATAATCTTTTATTTTCCCAATTAACCAATATTAATGCCTCTTCTTTTTCTCTATTCCAAAATATTTCTCTTCCCAAAAATCCATCTTGTTTGGATAACCATGGCTCCCAAACTTCTTTCTCAGCTTTTAGCCATACTTCTTTAAACTTATAAGGAATTTCAAGTCTCAATTCTTCTGTGACAAGTTCACCTTGATATTTATCCATTGGAAGAGCATTCAGGATTTGAGAATTACTTTGAAAAAGCAATCCAAATAAACAAATTAATAATAAAGAAAAGTTTTGTAATTTTTTTTTAATTTTAAAGTTTATTTTCATTCTATTTTTTTTCAAGCAATACTACAGAATGACAACTTATACCTTCCTCTCTGCCCTCAGGTCCCAATTCTTCGTTTGTGGTCGCCTTTATTCCTATAAAACTACTATCGATTTTTAAGGTATTTGAAATATTATTTTTCATTAATTGCACATGGGGTTTAATTTTTGGTCTTTCAGCAACGATAACACTATCTATATTATTTACTTCCCAACCCTGCTCTCTAATTAATTCAATAACTTTGGATAACAAAAATAAGCTATCCGCATTTTTCCACTTCTGATCAGATGGTGGGAAATATTTTCCAATATCTCCAAGAGATAGAGCCCCTAATAATGCATCCATTATTGAGTGGCTAAGAACGTCAGCATCACTATGCCCATCAAGTCCTAAATTATCAGGATGATTCAGTTTAACTCCTCCAATTATTAAGTTCCTACCCTCTACTAACCTATGAATATCATATCCATTTCCTATACGAAATTTCATCATTTCATTTGAAGCTTCATTTATTCTCTTACTTTTTGGTGCTTTTTTATAGTCTTCATAAGAAATCAAGTCATTTCTTCTATCCAATGTTCTTTCTAACATTTTTTGCTTTCGCCATAATTTAATCTCTTCATGATTACCACTGACAAGAATATCTGGTACTTTCATTTCTTTAAAAATAAGAGGCCTTGTGTAATGAGGATATTCCAACAAAGAAGAATTATGACTTTCATCAATCAAAGAGCCTGGGTCACCAAGAGTCCCTGGCAATAATCTTGTTAAGCCATTAATAATTGTAATAGCGGGAATTTCACCCCCTGAAAGTACATAATCACCCATAGAGATCTCTTCATCAGCCAAGCATCTAACCCTTTCATCAAAGCCTTCATATTGCCCGCAAATTATTATCAATTGATCCAAAGAAGACCATCTTAATAAATCCTTCTGCTTCAAGACTTTTCCTTGTGGAGTCATTAAAAGAGTTTTACTATTTGGTAATTTATTTATTGAATCGTGAGCCTTATAGATCGGCTCTGGTTTTAAAACCATCCCTGACCCTCCCCCATAAGGCTTATCATCAACTTGCCTATAAGAACCTTCCCCGTAGTCTCTTAAATCGCATAAATTTACATTAATCAGATTTTTCTCTAAAGCTCTTGTTATAACGCCTAAATTATTTATCAATTTAAAAGCTTTGGGAAATAAAGTAATTACTTCAAAATTCATATTACTCATTTAATTATCAATCTCATAACCAAACTCCATTAATTTATATTCTTTTTTTCGCCAATTTGGTATAACTTTGACAAATAATTCAAGATGAACAGGACCATTTATCAACTTCTTCATATTAGATCTTGCTGTTTGACCAATATTCTTTAACATCGAACCTTTTTTACCAATTAGGATTCCCTTTTGGCTTGTTCTTTCAACAATAATTGTAGCCAAAATAGCTGTAAAATTCTTACCATTATCTTTTTTAATTTCCTTTATTTTTTCTATTTTTACAGCAACACTGTGAGGGACTTCTTCTCTTGTATTTATTAATACTTGCTCTCTTACTAGATCAGATAACAAATTATCTAATGGTTGATCACATATTGTATCCTCCTCATAGAGCATTGGTCCTTTTGGAAGAAAATTTAATATCATATCAATCAATTCAGAGCATCCATCTCCTTCAGAAGCACTTACAATTTGAAAATTTTTACTAGTTCCAAATACTTTTTTGTATTGATCTAAACGCAAATTCTTAAATTCCTTATTCACTAAATCCCATTTATTTAAAACAACAAAAAATTCAGTTTTATTTTTAACTAAAAAGTCTTTTATATATTCATCACCTCTGCCAGGTTCAACGCTTGAATCAAGAACTAAAATAACTATATCGACACCATTTATTGCCGATTTAGCATTTTTTACAAGTATTTCTCCTAGAAGATGATGGGGTTTGTGAACTCCCGGTGTATCTACAAAAATTATTTGTCCAGTTTTTGTTGTAAGTATTCCTTTTAGTTTATTTCTAGTAGTCTGAGCTACAGGAGATGTGATGGTTATTTTCTCTCCAATTAACTTATTTATTAAGGTAGATTTCCCTACATTTGGTCTTCCGAGTAAAGTTACAAAACCAGATTTATAATTTTTCAAAAGACTCTTAAACTATTCATAATAAAATTCTGATTGAAAATGAAAAAAAAAGCCATAAACTTAAAAGAAACTTCTTTTAGCCAAGCTATAAACATATCAGCTAAATGGTGCAAAGAATGGGAAGAGGAACTTTTAAGTGAAGAAGTCTTGGCAGATAGAGTTTCAGAACTAATTAAAACAAAAAATGGTATGAGAGGTTTTTTTGCGTATGCATTGTCAGATCAAGATTGTTGTTTATTAGATAAGCTTCCTTTCTCAGTTGTTTTCAAACTTCAAGAGGGAGGAAATGACGTGGTCGAAATAGTAGTTAAAAATTTAATTATGAGCTCTGGTCAAATCGTAATTCATGACAGAGAAAAGAATTTTGAATATAAGTCTAATTCTGAAAATATATCTGAGAGATGTAAAAACATTTTACGCACATTAGAAACTAAGTTAGTTACAAATGCAATTAATCAAATAATTAAAAATTTAGACAACCTTGGAAATAGCTTTGATAATTCAATAAAATATGATGATCAGCAAAAGGAATTTATAAAACTTCAAATTTACGATGTTGCAGAATAAAAAAGCGTAGATATACTCTACGCTTCTTAATAATTAAATTGAATAATTGAGATTAATTAATTTCTT
Source organism: Prochlorococcus sp. AG-673-M19 (assembly GCA_003211115.1). Classification (GTDB taxonomy): domain Bacteria; phylum Cyanobacteriota; class Cyanobacteriia; order PCC-6307; family Cyanobiaceae; genus Prochlorococcus_A. The sequence goes on along the minus strand of QCTP01000014.1, from coordinate 7,863 downwards.
CTTCCGCCGCCTTGCAAAGCAATCATTAATCTTAATATAAACACAAATAAGTTTATATAAGTTAAATACATACCTAGAGCACCAGCAAGATATTGGTCGTCATTATATCTTCTTGGCATGGTGTAAAAATCTAAGAATGACATTGCCACGAATAGAACTGTTCCAAAACCTGCAATCATTAGTTCAAGACCTGAGCCCCCAAAAACTCCTGGAGCAAAAAATCCACCAATTAATTGGACAAACATTGCTATTAATAAACCAATCAAACCTAGCCCAACAACCCCACTGAGGGCTTGTCCAACGCTATCGCTCATCCTTTGGCCTGTGTAAGAAGCTATTACAAAAGTAATACCTGTTGCCAATGCAGCTGTGCCGACGGATCCAATTCCTATTGTTCCAATTGCTAATGCTACTATTCCACTTAATGTAAATCCAGTTAACAAACTAAACCCTGTTAATAATGGCAGTGCCTTTGCATTATTAGCATTGTTTGCGGCACTAGTTGCTATAAAAAATAAAACCAATTCAGCTATTAGAGCAACAATAGAAAGAGGTTGAAATAGTGAAGGGTTTGTTGCTATGAGTGAGACACCTGCCAATACACCTAAAGAAGTTAAAACCATTCCGCCACCTACGTAAGGGAGAGCTTTCTGTACTACATTAGGTCCAACTATTGAACTAGTTTGAGCATCGCGAATAGCTTGACTAAAATTACTACTTGCTGGCATTTTTATACCTTTTAATTACTTTTATTCTACCTAATTTTTTATATTTCAGTGTACGGATCACCCAAATAATTGTTTATTTATAAGCTTCAATAATTGTTTGAACTAATGGATGGCGAACTACATCTTCAACTTTTAAATAACAAAATTTTATTCCTTCAGTATTAGAGAAGATTTTGGATGCTTCCACCAAACCACTTAACTGATCTTTTTTCAAATCAATTTGGGTGATATCTCCGTTTACAACCATTTTTGACCTTTCTCCTAATCTAGTTAAAAACATTCTCATTTGAGAAGTGGTTGTATTTTGAGCTTCATCTAAAATAATCAGAGAATTATCTAATGTCCTTCCTCTCATAAATGCTAAAGGTGCTACCTCAATAATGCCTTTATCAATTAATGAATTTGTTTTATCATATCCAAAAATACTATGTAGAGAATCGAATAAAGGGCGTAAGTATGGATCTACTTTTTGCTGTAAATCTCCAGGTAAAAATCCTAAATTTTCACCAGCTTCTACGGCTGGTCTTGTTAAAACAATTTTTTCAATTTTTTTCTCATTTAATAATCTAGCGGCGCAAATAGTTGCTAAAAATGTTTTACCTGTTCCTGCTGGACCAATAGCAAAAGTTAAATCAAAGCTCTCAATAGATTCTACATATTCTTTTTGTCGTATAGTTCTAGGTCTTAAATACCTACCCTCTTTTGAACGAGCTAGAATTTTTTTTCCGAGCTCAGCGTGAGAAGAAGATTCTCCCATATTTAGAGAACTTAGAGCCGCCTTAAGATCTACTTCAGGAACTTCTAATCCTTGTTCCCAAATAGGTCTTGTTAGCTCTACTAATGCTGATGCTCTCTCAAGTTTAGGTATTACTCCATTCATTTCAAGTTGTAGACCTCTAATAGTTAACGAGACACCTGTAAGAGATTCAAATTTTTTTAAAAAAGAATTCCCAGGGCCAGATAGTGCGGTAGCAGCATCAGAACTTGGCAAATCTATTTTGAAGTGACCAGTTTTGGAAACTTCTTTCATCTATTTAATATGTATAAAAATAAATTTAACAATTTTTAGCTTTCAGCTTCTTTATTATCGCTTTCAGCTTCTTTACTCTTAACCTTTGCAATCTTTTCTTTTTCCAATTTAGCTTTGCCAATAGCAATGGAAGGTCTCTCTTTCTTTTCTAATAATCCACCCTTTTCTAGTAAAGTTCTAACAACATCAGTAGGCTGTGCACCCTGAGTAAGTCTTGTTCTTAATGCTTCTGTGTCAAGCCTAGTCTCTTTAGTTCTAGGATTGTAAAAACCTAATTCTTGAAGAGGTCTTCCATCTCTTCTGGAAGTACTATTGCATGCAACGATCCTGAAACTTGCTTCTTTTTTCTTTCCAAAGCGCTTAAGGCGCAATTTAATCATTTTGAAATAACTTATTTTATTCAATAATATCATTTGAAGGTGGCTATTTAAAAGCTATAAATCCCCAAAACCTTTTTTCTTTTTATTAGATTTTGGTTTTTTAAATGATTTATTACCATTTCCTCCACCCATTCCTGGCATTCCTCCCATTCCTGGCATCCCTCCCATTCCTGGCATTCCACCCATTCCTGGCATTCCTCCCATTCCTGGCATTCCTCCCATTCCTGGCATTCCTCCATTTGACATTTGTTTCATAAAACCTCTCATTCTTTGAAAATCAGCGAGTACTTTATCAACATCTTTTGCTTGATATCCACTACCTTGAGCAATCCTTTGTCTTCTAGATGGTTGAGCGGCAAGAACCTCTGGTTTTTGTTTCTCTTCTAAAGTCATGGAAGAGATCATTGATTCAATTTTTTTTAGTTGTTCCTCCCCATTTTTTATCATTCCATCATCAATTTTATTCATCCCTGGTATTAATTTAATTAATCCTCCAAGAGATCCCATTCTCTTCATTAATCTCATTTGCTTAACAAAATCATTAAAGTCAAAAGTTGCTTCTTGAAGTTTTTTTTGCATTACTTCTGCATCAGCAAGCTCAACTTCTTTTTGTGCCTTTTCAACTAGTGTTAATACGTCTCCCATGCCAAGAATTCTGCTTGCCATTCTTTCTGGATGAAACGGTTGCAATGCTTCTATCTTTTCACCAGTTCCTATAAATTTTATTGGTTTTCCGCTTATTTTTCTTATTGAAAGAGCAGCTCCGCCTCTTGAATCGCCATCCAACTTGGTTAATATTGCTCCTGATATACCCACTTTTTCATGAAATGACTTTGTTAAATCAGCCGCCTCTTGTCCAATCATAGAATCTACAACCAGTAAAACTTCATCAGGTTTTGTAACTTCTTTTATACGAACCATTTCACTCATCATTGATTCATCTATCTGCAATCTTCCTGCGGTATCAACAATTAAGGCATCTACATTATTTTTATTGGCATAACTCAAAGCATCCTTTGCTATTTCTTCAGGCTTACTATTTTTGTTTTTCGCTGAGTAAACTTCTAAATCATACTGATTACCAATTGTCTTAAGTTGCTCCACTGCTGCAGGCCTATAAATATCAGCGGCCACTAATAAAACCTTTTTTTCTTTTTCCTTCAAATAAAGACCTAACTTTCCCGTTGCAGTGGTTTTCCCAGCTCCTTGCAAACCTGCCATCAAAATAACAGTAGGTGAAGTTTCCTTTTCTTTTAATGGGGAATTCTCATTACCCATAATATTTATCAATTCTTTATTAACTACTTCTATAAATTTCTGTCCGGGGTTAACTCCTCTTACGACTTCTTCCCCAATAGCTTTATCTTTTACATCTGAAACGAATTCTTTAACCACTGATAAACTTACATCAGCATCTAATAATGCTTTTTTAACTTCCTTTAAGGCATCATTAATATTATTTTCGCTAATTTTGGCTTCACCCCTTAAACCCTTAACAGCGTCTTCAAAGCGTGAAGAGAGTTCGTCAAACATTATTTAAAATATATATATCTAATTATTATAAATGATATTAAATGGTAATCCTAAACACCGCTAATATAATCAACTAATTTCCAGGAGTTATTTGAGAAACCTAAAATATATTTAACTCTTAAAAAAGGAGCAAAAGTCGTTTCATTTATCAATTCTCCATCAGTTTTTAATATTTTTTCTGTATATTTCAAGTCAACTGATACTGCTATTCTGGATGCCGTTTGAGATAAAATTACCATATTTTCAATATTAGTACTGATATTTTTATAGATACCTTTTTGCATATCAAGTTGTCTTTCCTTTTTTAATCTATTAATTAAGTCACTTTGAACTATCTTAGATAAATTAATTTGATTTTTACCTGATAGAAAATTACTCTTACTATAAAGCCAGGTATTAATTAAATATTTAATTTGTTTTAAGGAAGGTGAAGCAGAAGTTATTTCTTCAGCTAAGAATAAATTTTTATCATTTTTTTCTGAGATAATCATATTTGATTTATCAAGAGATTTTTTTTTATCGTTTAGATTTAAAACTTCACTTGATACATTCTTATCCTTACTTATAAATTTCGAATTATCAATAATTTCATTATCTTGAACGGGTTTCTTGAAATTAATTCTTAAAAGTCCAAGACCTAACCCAAAAACAAATACAAACAAAAAAGCATAAATATATTTTGAGTAGGGAGATTTATAAAATATTTTATTATTCTCTAAAGCTTCTCCAAAAATAAATTTTAATTCAGCAATTTTTTCAATTGCATACTTATAAAACTCAATTGATTTGTTTTTGATGATCTCGTCTGAATAAATATTTTCTTCTATTACTTGTTTTTCAACTTCTCTTTTCCCCCCTGGGAAAGGAAGCCGTCCTTCTTCATAGTCTTCCAAATTAGTTTCAGGATCCGTTCTTAAATTCTTTAGAGATTCTTCAGCATTAAATTTTGGTTGACTTTGAAGGTTAGATTTTAATATCGATCTATTTGATTTCTTTTCTAATTGTTCAATAAATTCTTGGATTTCCCTATCTTGAAACCAGGAATCTAAATCAATTTCTTTGAAATCAATATCCCTGTAACCTACCAAAACATCATTTTCTAACCAATTTTTACAAAAAATACATATTGCTTCTAATTTTTCTCCTGGAAAATTATTTAACCAATCTCTTAACTTTTCGTCAGAACTACTCAAAAACCTAGCTGAGGATTGTTCAACATCTGCCAAAAGTAAATCTAAGCAACCTATTAACGGCATAGAGTCTAGTCCCGATAAATTCAATTTTTTTAATATTTTTCGCGCTTCGAATAGTTTTTCAGGTTTTCTTCTTGCGAAACCAATTGCTGTTAAAGATAAAAAAGCTAAGAATCCTGCTTCACTTGAACCCCTTTTTTGTAATTCTAAAAATAAATCTATCTGCTCTTGAACTGTTAAGAACGGTTTTATTTGTTGAAAAAAAGATTCGAACTCATGCTGATTAAGATAATTATCATATTCAGATTTATTTTTTCCTTCTAAACCACCTCTTTTGATTATAAAATTTTCTAACATACTTAAACCCTTTTTATGCGACTCATTTTCATTTAAATCTCTACTTAACAAATCAAGAATTCGATAAGGAAGAAGAGAAACCAAATCCTCCTCAAGAGTTTTCCGTATTTCACCTAGCTTTCCCATTCTTTGCAGAAGCTGTATACCTTCTTGTAAAAAATCTGCTGCATTTGAATAAGATCTTTTTTCTTGCTCTTCTATTGCAGCGTCTCTAGATGTCAAAGCAGCTAACAAGGTAAGATCGGCTTCCCTGCTGCTGCCCAAAGCTGGAGTCTGAGGGGGTTGTAATGCTTTTCTTGTTATTTTGAAGGCTTCTTTAGGAGAGCCAGATTCCCAAAGAAGAATTAATCCCGCAACCTCTCTATTTGAAGATAAATCTAAACCCGAAGCTCCATTTAGTAATAAATTTTCGTATTCTCTTCTACTTTCCGGATCTGTAAGCAAATCTGCAGTAAGGCGAAGCAATTCAGATCTTTGACTTAAAACCTCATATGTAAATCCTTCATCAGGTGTTTTATCCAAGCGCAATTGAAAAGCCCTTAATATTTCCTCAGATGTTGCTGAGGGGCTTACGCCTATTAAACGAAAATGGTCTAATGGAAGTTCCAAACAAATATCCTATTGAAAATCCTTTAGATAAATTTTATCAATTTATATTTTTTTTTCATAAGGTAATGATCAGTTATTAAAAAAAAAACATGAAAAACGTCCATTGAAGCTTAGAATGTTAACAAATCAAAACTTCATTAAGGTATTTTCTTGGAAACACACGTAGAGAGAATTTCAAATCTTCAGGACTTTAAGAAAGCGAACTTAGATCGTGAAACTGGATTATTTCTTTATGAAGATATGACGCTTGGTCGAAGGTTTGAAGATAAATGTGCTGAGATGTACTACAGAGGCAAGATGTTTGGTTTCGTTCACCTATATAACGGCCAAGAAGCAATCAGTACTGGAGTTATTGGTGCAATGAAAAAGAAGCATGACTGGTTTTGTAGTACCTACCGCGATCATGTTCATGCTCTTAGTGCAGGTGTTCCATCTTTTGAAGTAATGAGCGAATTATTCGGCAAAGAGACAGGGTGCAGTAAAGGCAGAGGTGGTTCCATGCATTTGTTCTCAAAAGAGCATCATCTATTAGGTGGGTATGCTTTTATTGGGGAAGGTATTCCAGTTGCTTTAGGAGCAGCTTTTTCAAGTAAATACAAAAAAGAAGTTGTTGGTAATAGCCAAAGTGATTCTGTAACCGCTGCATTCTTTGGTGATGGAACTTGTAATAATGGACAGTTCTTTGAATGTTTAAATATGGCTCAATTATGGAAATTACCAATAATTTTTGTGGTAGAAAATAATAAATGGGCGATAGGCATGGCTCATGATAGGGCTACAAGCAACCCAGAAATATGGAGGAAAGCGTCAGCCTTTGGGATGCATGGTGAAGAAGTTGATGGGATGGATGTATTAGCAGTAAGAGGAGCTGCACAAAGAGCTGTTGAAAGAGCAAGAGCAGGAGAAGGTCCTACACTTCTCGAATGTTTAACTTACAGATTTAGAGGACACTCTTTAGCAGACCCAGATGAATTAAGAGCTGAGAAAGAGAAAGAATTCTGGGCTAAAAGGGACCCTATAAAAAAATTAGCAACAGAGATGATCGAAGGAGATTTCGCTAAAGAAGAAGAATTAAAAAATATAGAGAGGAAGATAGATTCAGAAATTTCTGAATCCGTTAAAAATGCCCTGGAAGCTAAAGACCCTCCCTCTAATGAGTTAACTAAATATATTTGGGCTGAAGATTAAATCAAATTCCACTAGGTAATTTTCTCGTTAAATTTCTTAATTTTCTTAAAGCCTTCAATTCAACTTGTCTCACTCTTTCTCTAGATACTTCTAATAACCTTCCTATTTCTGCAAGAGTATGTCTCTCATTTCCATCCAAACCAAATCTTAGCTTCAAAACATGTTGTTCTTGTTCACTTAAGTGACTAAGCCATTTTCCTAGTTGTTCCTGATGCATTTTATGTTCAACTTGATCTAAGGGCTCTTCATTATTACTATCAGCAATAAGATCACCTAAGAAACTCCTGCCATCATCTCCATTAACAGGTGCATCTAAACTACTAGTTGAGAGAGCTTGTCTTAATACAGAATCTAGTTCTTCTACATCTATCTCCATTGCTTCTGCAATTTCAATTCTACTTGGCATTGCTCCAAGTTTATGAGCCAATTCCCTACTTACTTTCCTTATGGTAGCGAGTCTTTCACTTAAATGAACGGGTAAGCGTATAGTTCTGGATTGACAAGCGATTGCTCTTGTCATGCTTTGGCGAATCCACCAGAATGCATATGTAGAAAATTTATATCCTCTTGTAGGATCAAACTTTTCAACAGCTCTCTCTAAACCTAAAGAACCTTCTTGAACCAGATCTAAAAGTTCTAGTCCTTTACCTTGGTATTTCTTCGCGACGCTAACAACGAGCCTTAAGTTAGCCTTCATCATTCTTTCTTTTGATCTTCTACCAATTTTTATTGTTCTTTTTTGTTGAAGAGTAAAATCTTTTGTCTTTTCGTTTAATTGACCGTCTTCAGTAAGAATCATCATTTTTTGAACTTGATTACCCAACTCAATCTCCTCAGCAGGTGTC
>QCTP01000013.1 GCA_003211115.1 Prochlorococcus sp. AG-673-M19 | reverse complement strand
GCTTCATATCTTTTTAAAACATCTTCTGTAAATGAAACATCTGTACGTCCATCAATTGTAATTTGATTGTCATCGTATAATGCAATTAATTTGCCAAGTTTAAGGTGTCCAGCGAGTGAACAAGCCTCAGATGCAATCCCTTCTTGATTACAGCCATCGCCCATTATGACGTAAGTATAATGATCAACAATTTCGCAATCTGGTTTGTTGAACTTGGCAGCTAAGTGAGTTTCTGCAATTGCTAAACCAACTGCATTAGAAATGCCAGCCCCTAATGGCCCTGCTGTTACTTCAACACCCTCAGTCTCAAATGTTTCTGGGTGTCCAGGTGTTTTAGAACCCCATTGTCTAAATTCTTTGATATCTTCTATAGAGACTGATTTATATCCAGTTAGATGTAATAAAGAATATAACAACATGCATCCATGCCCTGCCGATAATACAAAGCGATCTCTATTAAACCATTTTGGATTATTTGGATTGTGATTAAGAATATTGTGCCATAATGCATAACCCATAGGAGCGCAACCCATTGGTAATCCGGGATGCCCACTATTAGATTTATTTACTGCATCTACAGCTAGCATTCTTATACTATTAACACATAACGATTCTAATGAAATAGATGCAGCGACCATTGTTTTAAATAAGGTAATTTGGGAATACAGAATTGGTTTTCATCAATCAAGCTTGCTAAAAGCTAGACAAACATTGTGACCACCAAAGCCGAATGAATTTGAAAGAGTAACTCTTATTTGAGCATCTCTAGCATTATTTGGTACATAATCAAGATCGCAATCTGGATCTGGATTGACGTAGTTTATTGTAGGAGGGATAAAATTATGTGTCAAAGAAAGAATACAAGCTACCGCTTCTATACCTCCTGAACCCCCTAAGAGATGACCAGTCATCGACTTAGTAGAGCTTACAGGAATGAGGTAAGATCTGTCTTTAAATATGGATTTAATTGCAGAAGTTTCATTTTTGTCATTTGCTGCAGTACTAGTTCCATGAGCATTTATGTAATCAACTTGTTCAAGATTAATAGAACCATCATCAATAGCTAGTTTAATTGCTGCAGCTCCTCCTGTTCCACCGGGAGAAGGAGAGGTAATATGATGAGCATCACAAGTTGTTCCATAACCAATAATTTCAGCATAGATTCTTGCGTTTCTTTTTTTTGCATTTTCTAGGGTTTCCAAAACAAGAATACCTGAACCTTCCCCTATTACAAATCCATCTCTTTCAGCATCAAAAGGTCTGCTTGCAGTTTGAGGATTGTCATTTCTAAAAGATAGAGCTTTCGCACTTGAGAAACCTGCCACTCCAAGAGGAGTGATACTTGCCTCAGCTCCTCCGCAAATCATTGCGTCTGCTTTTCCAAGTTGTAACAATCTAAAAGAATCTCCAATAGCATTTGATCCTGCAGCACAGGCTGTAGATACAGCAGAGCTTGGCCCTTTTGCTCCCAGAGCAATAGCAGCAAGCCCTGTTGCCATATTGGGAATCATCATGGGAACTGTAAATGGACTTACTCTTTTAGGCCCCTTCTGACTCAATATTTGAGCTTGAGTTTCCATTGTTAGTAAGCCTCCAACTCCGGAGCCAATAATTACTCCAATTCTTGATGCAGTGGATTCATTTATTTCAAGTCCAGAATCATTGAATGCTTGTTTTGCTGCTATTACTCCAAATTGAGAAAAGCGATCCCATCTTTTTGATTCTTTAGGTTCAATAAATTTTTCGAGTTGAAGATTTTTAACCTCCGCTGCAAATTTGCAGGGATGCTCTTCAGGGTTAAAAAGAGTAATATCTGAAACTCCATTAGTCCCTTTTTGAAGGCCGAGTAAATATTCATCAATGTTGTTACCGATTGGGGTTACTGCTCCTATACCAGTAACAACTACTCGATGGAAATTTGGCATCCTAAATTAACCTTTTTTTTCTTCTATGAATTTAACAGCATCTCCAACTGTTGCTATGCCCTCAGCAGCCTCGTCCGGTATTTCGATATCAAAGGCTTCTTCAAGAGCCATAACTAGCTCTACAGTATCAAGGGAGTCAGCACCTAAATCGTTTTGAAAGTTTGAATCAGATTTGACTTCTCCAGATTCAACACTTAGTTGCTCAGAAACAATAGAGCAAACTTTTTGAAGGATTTCTTCTTTTGACATAGTTTATGGAATTTACTAATTATCTATAAGATTTTATGCCCTAGAGTTAACAAGAGTGAAGCATATCTTAATTTTTTTAATTTCTTTGTAAGACAATAGTATTATATTACGAGGTTCTTAAAGACAATTTTTACATGTCACACGCAGTTAAAATCTATGACACATGCATTGGATGTACCCAATGTGTAAGGGCTTGCCCACTAGATGTTTTGGAAATGGTTCCCTGGGATGGCTGTAAAGCCGGACAAATAGCTTCATCTCCTAGAACAGAAGATTGTGTAGGATGTAAAAGATGTGAAACAGCATGTCCAACAGATTTTTTAAGTATTAGGGTTTATTTAGGTGATGAGACATCAAGAAGTATGGGCTTAGCTTACTAATTTTTTATAGTGCAGTTGTAAGAGAGTCCATGTTTTATTAAATACTTGATTTTTTTCAATATAATTTGGAAAAAATTATTTTAAATGTGTGGAATAGTTGCTGTTACTGGTTATAAAAAAGCATTACCATTACTTTTGAATGGTTTAGAGAAACTTGAATATAGAGGGTATGATTCTGCAGGGATTGCAATAATAAATTCTCAAACAAAAAAAATAGTTTGTAATAAGGCACAAGGAAAACTTAAGTATTTAAAAAATATTGTAAAAAATACTGAAATTCTTGGAACTGTAGGAATAGGACATACACGTTGGGCCACTCACGGAAAACCAGATGTCAAGAATGCACATCCTCATATTGATAGTTCAGGAAAAGTTGCAGTTGTCCAAAATGGGATTATTGAAAATTATCAGGAATTAAAAAATAAGTTAGAAAAGGAAGGAGTTGTTTTTAATTCTGATACCGATACAGAAGTTATTCCACATTTAATTCAAAAGGAGTTATTTGCTTTAAGTAAACTAAATCTTGAAAATAATGGCTCAACTTTGTTAGTGGCAGTAAGAAACGTAATCTCTGACTTAGAAGGTTCTTATGCTTTAGCAGTACTATGGTCTGGTGCTCCTGACTCATTAGTCGTTGCTAGGAAGCAGGCTCCTTTAATAATTGGATTAGGGGAAGGAGAATTTATATGCGCAAGTGATACTCCAGCAATTGCTAACTTTACAAAGATTATTTTACCTTTAGAGGATGAAGAAATTGCTCTTTTAACTCCTTTAGGAATAGAGATTTATGATTCAAATAATGAAAGGCAATATCGAAATCCAATTTCTCTACAAATTGCAGAACAAGTAATTGATAAAAAAGATTTTAGACATTATATGTTAAAGGAAATTTATGATCAGCCTGATATTGCTAAATATTGGTTAGAAAAATATTTAATTAAAGATCCAAAGACTGGTCAATTTCAAATTAACTATTCTTTTGATACTAAGATGTTTGAATCAATTGAAAGGATTGAAATTGTTGCTTGTGGTACAAGTAAGCATGCTGCTATGGTGGGTAGTTTTTTATTAGAACAATTTTCAGGTATACCAACAAATGTCTATTACGCGAGTGAATTTAGATATTCACCACCACCATTACTTCCTAATACTTTAACGATCGGAGTAACACAATCTGGAGAAACTGCAGATACTATTGCTGCTATAAATATGGAAATTCAAAGGAGAGCTTCAATTAGTAATGTAAATTATAAACCAAATTTAGTTGCGATCACAAATCGAATTGAAAGCTCAATTGGGAGAAAAATACCAAATATAATTGATATTGATGCTGGAATTGAAATTGGAGTTGCTGCTACTAAAACTTTTTTTGCTCAACTTTTGTCTTTTTATGGATTAGCTATTAAATTTGCTCAAATTAAAAAAAGTCAAAGTAATGAAAATATTAATCAATTAATTTCAGAATTAACTAAATTACCTCCTTTAATAGAAGAACTTTTAGAGAAACATAATCAATCTTCTGAAAAACTTGCACATGATTTTTTTAATATTAAAGATGTTATTTTTTTGGGTAGAGGCATAAATTATCCCATTGCACTTGAGGGGGCTTTGAAGTTAAAGGAAATTAGTTATATACACGCTGCAGGTTATCCTGCTGGAGAAATGAAACATGGACCAATAGCTTTATTAGATAAACAAGTGCCAGTAATTTCAATAGCTACTCCAGGAGAAGTATTTGATAAAGTTATTAGTAATGCTCAAGAAGCAAAAGCCAGAGATGCTTATTTGATTGGTGTTGCCCCTCAATGTAATGGAACAGAAATTTTTGATTATTTAATGACTATACCTTCAACAAATGAGTGGATTTCTCCTTTACTTTCTATTATTCCTCTTCAATTGTTAAGTTATCATATAGCTGCCCATAGAGGACTGGATGTTGATCAACCCAGGAATTTAGCTAAAAGTGTAACAGTAGAGTAAAAATTTTTAAAAAGACAAATTTATAAATCTAATAGGCCTGATGGAGGAGTAATTATTATAAATTTATTTTTAATATCTACTGTTGGAACTATTTCCTTCACGAATGGCACAAGAACTTTCTTATTATTTTTCAATAGTTGAATCACAAGTAAATTATTTTTTTCGTTCTCTAAATTTATAATTTTTCCTATTATTTGTAATTTGTCATTCTCTGAAATTTTGACTTTTAAATTGACTAATTCGGTTAAGTGAAATTCTTCTTTATTCAAATTTGGAATCGCATCAATTTTTACAAGGACTTTATATCCCTTTAAATTTTCTGCTTGATTTCTATTGTTTATTTCTTTAAATGAAATTATGAATAATTCTTTACCTGGTTTTTTAAAACCAAAGGTAAGTTCTATTTCTCTAGGAGTCTCGTTTTCTTTTTGTAGCCATCTTTTACCCGGTTTTGTAAATCTTTCTTCAAAATCACTAAGAGACTTTACCTTAACTTTTCCATTAATTCCTTGAGGAGATGTTATTAATCCAACAATCAACCATTCATCATGATTTATCATATTATGTAAGTAAATTGTTTTCTATGGAATTATCGAATAAACCAATACTTCCAGGTTCTATAGTAGTTGTTAAAGATGTTAAATCCATATATAGAGGATATAAAGGATTTGTACAAAGAGTAACGAATAAGACTGCAGCTGTTCTTTTTGAGGGAGGTAACTGGGATAAGTTAGTAACATTTCAATTAAGAAATTTAGAACTAGTTTGAGGAATTAACTTTTATCTTTCTGGAAAATCTTTTCTACTAAGATACTTGCTGCATTTTTTTCAGCTTTTTTGTGAGAATGTCCAAAACTGGAGGCTTTTTTAGATCCATTTATGTATATTTCACAAGAGAATCTTTTTGGGTCTCCATGATTTTGTGATACTTCATATATTTTATAAATCGGCAAATCCAATCCATGTCTTTGACACCATTCTTGTAATGCTGACTTGGCATTAAATTTATGTGGTGATTTTAAATATAATTCTGCATCTTTTCTCCAGAAATTATCTAACCATAGATTGACTTCCTCTATAGAATTGAAACATTTATATATTGCACCTATTAATGCTTCACTAGTTTCTGCAATTATGGTATCTTTTGAATTTTCATCACCCATTGCTTTGGCTCCTTTGATTATTACTTTTTCTATAAAGATTTTTTTTCCTAATTTAGTTAACCATTCATCACTAACAATTTGAGATCTTAATTCTGATCTTTTACCAACACTCAAGTTATAGTATTTTCTCTCTATGAAATCTGATGCTGATAATCTGAGAACAGCATCACCAAAGAATTCTAATTTTTCATAATTAATTATTTTGTTTGCGGAGGAGTGGGTCAATGCTTCATTGAAAGTATGAATTACGAGTTTATCTTTATTGTTTATAATTTGAACAAACCTTTTTGAGTTGATATTTAGCGAATTTAAAAATTTAATTATTTGTTCAACTCTTTCTTCATCAATATAGTTATCCATATAGATTCGTGATTTTCATTGATTTAGAAAGCAGGTCATAAGCCGGGTTCTGTTCATCTTTATTAAGACGGGCAATCATCTATCTAGGACTGGAATTACTTCACAGCCTCAAGCGGCGCTTAAAAGTAGATTTTTTAATGGTCATAAATCTACTAAGCCTTGCTCCCAGCTGGGGTTTACCTAGCCAACACTTCTCAATGTTGCTGGTGCGCTCTTACCGCACCCTTGCACCCTTGCCATACTTAAAACTTAAAGTATTAGGCGGTATGTTTCTGTGGCACTATCCTCACGGTTACCCGCACTGGGAATTACCCAGCAAGCCTGACCATATGGGAGCCCGGACTTTCCTCAAAAAAGTTTTATTTTCAAAACGAAATAAAACTTTTTTGCGATTACCTCTCCTGCTTTCCTTTAGCATAATGCTTATTACCCCAAAAAACATCTCTTGGGGCTGTAGCTCAGTAGGATAGAGCAACGGTTTCCTAAACCGTAGGTCGTGGGTTCGATTCCCTCCAGTCCCGTTAAGTTAATAAACTATATGTAGTATGTGTGCAAAATAGCAACTCTCTAGCTAGCGTGTATATAGTAATAAACCTTTTATGGCTAAGCTGCACGATATGCGTCTAAAACTCTTAATTCAACAAGAGCACGAACGTATTTCTAAATCTCAACCTAATGACTTAGACCTTTCAATAGTTCAAGCAAGGTGTCTATGTTGGCTTTCTTTATTAGCAGAGGCTCATGAAGATCAAGCAAATGATGCTGAAAAGAGAGGAGATGTCGAACAAGCAATGGGATGGTTCGCAGACTCAATGAGATTAAGAGATGTAATTAATTTAGTTACTAGTATTGAAATACCTTTACCTGAAAGTCCAGACTCTCTTGATGAAAATGACGAATTATTCGATGGTCCTACAATCATGCCTAAATAGCTTAATGATATAAAAACAGTTATGTTATTCTTTTGAAAGAATAACTCCTTCAATGTATTGATTATCAAAGATTTTATAAAGAGCATAATCGTTTAATTCGACAATTTCCTACTTTTAAACACCAACAGGAATTAAATTTGGCATCCATTCAATGTTTTAGAACTCTTTGTAGCAAAGTTACTGAAGAATTATAAAATCAGTAATCATTTAAAAACCTCGAAGGGAATTTTTTTGAGGAGAATATATATATATTTCTGATATATGAATTACTGAAGTTATTGATGAACTTGAAAATGTAAATCCTTATTAATATTCGATTGAAGCTTTAATGGAGCGAATATTTGTAATTAAAGTTCCTGAAAAAGTTGAATCTAAATTTTAAAAAATTTTATAAAAATTAGCCCCAGATCAACTTAATATTGATAGATTAATTCTAAATAGATTATTTCATCAAACATAAGATTTGCCTGATAAAAACAACTCTAAGTTGAAACTTCTTCTATATCACAAGTAATTTCAACTGGCATAGGTGAAACTTTCCAAATAGATTCGCAGTATTCTCTAATTGATCTGTCTGAAGAAAAATATCCTGATCTTGCAGTATTTAATAAAGCCATTTTATTCCATGCTTTTTTGTTATTCCAACAGTTGCTAACTGAATCTTGTTTATTTAAATAGTCTTCGAAATCGGCCATTACAAAGAATGGGTCATTTCCTGTCAGACTATTTAATAAAGGTTTGAATAATTCCTTATCGCCATTACTAAAATGACCTATTTCTATTAAACGAATTACTTCCTCTAACTCAGAGCATTTATTAATAAATGTCTTGGGTGAGTAGCCATTATTTTTTAAATTCATTATTTCACTTTCAGTCTTTCCAAAAAGGAAGAAATTTTCTTTCTTAACTAGATCTCTTAATTCTACATTTGCCCCATCAAGAGTTCCTATAGTTAAGGCTCCATTCATGGCAAATTTCATGTTTCCTGTTCCTGAGGCTTCTTTTCCTGCAGTTGAAATTTGTTCGGATAGATCTGTTGCTGGATATACTATTTCTCCAAGCTTTACATTATAGTCTGGCAAGAAAACAACTCTTAAAAGACCTTCCATATCTGGGTCTGAATTAACTACATCTGCAATACCATTAATAAATCGGATCATTAATTTAGCCATAAAGTAACCAGGAGCAGCTTTACCTCCAAAAATTACTGTTCGAGGAGCTTTATAGTTACTTGTCCCATTTTTTATTCTTAAATACTGCGCAATAATTTGCAAAGCATTTAGATGTTGTCTTTTGTATTGATGAATTCTTTTTACCTGAACATCAAACATGCTTGAGGGATCCACCAGTATACCTGTTTTCGAATGAATATAACTTGCTAGCTTACGTTTCCCAATTAATTTTGTTTCTTCATATTTTTGAAGGAAATTTGCATCATCTTTTTTCTTTTCTAAGTTTTTTAAAAGTTCCATATTGGTTATCCAATTTGGACCTAACTCTTTTTCTAATAAATTAGATAAAGAGGGATTTGCTAATGCAACCCATCTTCTTGGAGTAACTCCGTTAGTTACATTTGTAAACTTTTCTGGCCATAGTTGGGCAAATTCTGGAAGAAGTTGCCTTTTAATAAGATCAGAGTGCAGTGCAGCAACACCATTAATATGATGAGCGCCAATTGTAGCTAAATGAGCCATCCTGACTGATTTAGAACCTTCTTCATCAATGATGGAAAGTTTTTGTAAGATTTTGTCATCACCAGGATAACGAAGCCTTAGTTGCTGCAAAAATCTCCAATTTACTTCATAAATGATTTCTAAATGACGAGGGAGTAAATCACTAAAAAGACTTAAATCCCATTTTTCTAATGCTTCAGGAAGTAATGTATGGTTAGTATATGCAACTGATGAAGTGGTTATATTCCAAGCTTTATCCCAACCTACTTGATACTGATCAATTAACAAGCGCATTAATTCAGCTACCGCTATAGCGGGATGAGTGTCATTTAACTGTACAGTCCAATGTTTAGCAAATTCTGTTATTGGTATAGATCTTTTTTCAAGGCTTCTCAACATATCTTGAAGGGAACAACTAACAAAAAAATGTTGTTGTTTAAGTCTTAATCTTCTACCTTCATCAGTTCCATCGTTTGGATAAAGAACTTTTGATAAAGTTTCAGAGGCAACTTTTTCTTCTACGGCACCATAATAATCGCCAATATTGAAAGCATAAAAATCGAAACTTTCTGTTGCATCAGCTCTCCATAATCTTAATCTGTCACATGTATTTACTCTGTAGCCTAATACTGGAACATCATGAGGAACTCCAATTGCGTGTTCAGAAGGAACCCATCTTGATCGGTAGTTGCCTTTATCATCTCTATAACTTTCAGTTCTTCCTCCAAAACCAACAAAACAAGATTCATCGGGTTGAGGTAATTCCCATGGCCAACCACCTTTTAGCCATTTATCAGTGACTTCTACTTGCCAACCATCTCTAATTAACTGGTTAAATATTCCAAATTCGTATCTAATACCGTAGCCAACTGCAGGAACTTGTAGGGAGGCTAAAGATTCCATATAACATGCAGCAAGTCTACCGAGACCTCCATTGCCTAAACCAGGCTCTTCTTCGACTTCAAGAATCGTTGACAATGATTCTATTCCAAACCTTTTTAATGCATCTTCTGCTTCTTGCGTTATTCCGAGATTTAATAAGTTATTGCTTAATTGCGGTCCTATTAAAAATTCTGCTGATAAATAAGCAACAGTTTTTTGAGGTTTTTTTCTAATTACTTCTTGACTTGCTAAATATCTTGTCATTAATCTATCTTTGACAGCATAACTAAGAGCCATATATAAGTCATGAGGACTTGCGGCGGTAGCTAATTTGCCAAGGGTAAAAAATAAGTGCGCTGTCATTCCTTTAAAAAGCGCATCAGAATCCATGCCAGCTTTCTCAGGATCTAGATAACAGCCAGGAGTTGGCAAACGTAGATCAAAGGGTTCGTTGGATTTCATTGGATTTAACATATATATGACAATAGCCAGTTTTATTTAAAATTCTTTGTTGTAACTTCAGATCCACACTTGTTGAGTATTTTTGCTTTTTTTTACAGACTTCGTAAAGTGGGCCCTTAATAAACTATCTTCCAATTAGTTAGTTTAATTTTTCTATTATTTGAAATGTATCCTTTACTTGCTGAATTAAGCGCACATGATTTAGAAGTTGCTGAGACACTAATAGGTGTTATTAGATTTTTATTAATTTTTTTAGCTGCTAGAGCATTAGCGGAAGTATTAGTAAGACTCAGTTTGCCTACTATCGTGGGAGAGCTATTGGCAGGAGTTGTTATAGGAGCATCAGGTTTTCATTTGTTAATACCCCCTTCAGCTCATACTGAATTAAATCAAGGCTTAGTAAATGTCATAAGTTCATTAGCATCAATACCTCCTGAAGTAGTTCCTGAAGTTTATTTTGAGAGTTTTCCCTCTCTTCAAGCGGTAGCAACACTTGGATTATATGCGCTTCTTTTCTTGACAGGATTAGAAAGTGAATTAGAGGAATTAGTTGCAGTTGGTGCTCAAGCTTTTACCGTTGCAATGGCAGGTGTAATTTTGCCTTTTGCTTTTGGTACTTTTGGATTAATGTTTATATTTCAGGTAGATCTTATCCCAGCAGTTTTTGCGGGCGCATCAATGACTGCTACAAGTATAGGTATTACAGCAAGTGTATTTGGTGAATTAGGATATTTGAAAACTAGGGAAGGCCAAATTGTTATTGGAGCAGCAGTTTTAGACGATATTTTAGGTATCGTTATCCTGGCGGTAGTTGTAGCTCTTGCTGCAGGAGGTTCCCTAGAAATAGCTCCAATAGTTAAATTAGTTGCTGCAGCTGTTGTCTTCGTAATTGCTGCTATTGCATTAAGTCGAACAGCAGCACCTGGATTTGATTGGCTTCTTGATAGGTTGAAAGCACCCGGAGCAGTAGTTGTAGCATCTTTTGTAATACTTGTTTTGTGTTGTTTTGTGGCAACAGCGATAGGACTTGAAGCAGCTTTAGGTGCATTTGCTGCCGGTTTAATTCTTAGTAGTTCTAAAAATAACCATGCAATTCAACAATCAGTTTTGCCATTGGTTTCATTATTCGCGACTATCTTTTTCGTATTGGTTGGAGCTGGAATGGATTTATCAGTTATTAATCCATTAGATCCTTCAAGTAGATCTGCGCTTGTTGTTGCAGGCTTTTTATTAGTTGTAGCAATTATTGGAAAAATTGCTGCTGGATGGGTTTTTTCAAGTGATAAGCCAACAAATAGATTAGTTGTTGGATTAGGAATGATGCCTAGAGGAGAAGTCGGATTAATTTTTCTTGGTTTAGGTACAAGCGCGAAGCTTTTAACTCCCTCTCTCGAGGCGGCGATTTTACTAATGGTCATTGGTACAACATTCCTAGCTCCTGTTCTTTTAAGAATTGTTTTAAAAGATAAGCCACCTGGAGGTGATAATAAAATTTCAGATGATGTTGCAGCTGATCCAGTAGGTCTTCTTTAAAGAATAATTTTATTAGAATTGTAGAAAATAGAATTTCGATAAATGGAAAAAACAGTTCCAATAGATAGTGATTTAAATTATGACTGGAATTTTTTAAATTACCCAATACATACTGTTTCAGCTAAGCCAGAACATACTGCAAAAGAATGTGCAATTTTATTAATTCATGGTTTTGGAGCTTCTACTGATCATTGGAGATTCAACATACCTATTTTGAGCAATAAATATGAAGTTCATGCAATGGATCTATTGGGTTTTGGAAAAAGTCCTAAGCCTCAGGATGTTGAATACTCAGGATCTTTATGGAAAGATCAGGTTGTAGCTTTCGTAAAAGAGAAAATAAGAAAACCTACAATTATTGTTGGAAATTCATTAGGTGGCTATGCAGCATTAGCAGCGGGTTCAGAGTTAAATGAACTTAATGCAGGTGTCATATTACTCAATGCTGCAGGATACTTTAGTGAAGAAAAATCTAGTAAGAAAAATATGTTGCAAACTTCAATTGAAACGGTTGCAGGAATATTTTTGAAAAATGTAGTCCTTCAACGTTTAATTTTTGAGAATATGAGAAATCCAAAAAATATTAAAAAAACTTTGAATCAGGTTTACGTGGATAAAAAAAACGTTGATGATTTTTTAATTGAGTCTATAAGAAAGCCTTCGTTAGATTATGGAGCATTTAATGTTTTTAGAAGTGTATTTAACCCCTCAGGCCCTCAGGGATTACCTTTAGATAAGTTATTCGCAAAACTAGATTCACCATTATTACTGCTCTGGGGAGGCAAAGATCCATGGATGAATACCCCTAAAAAAAGAAATTTATATAAAAAATTTACTCCAAAGGATACAAAAGAAGTAATTCTAAACGCTGGACATTGCCCTCATGATGAAATACCTGAATTAGTTAATCAGCATATTTTGGATTGGGTTGATTCTCTTTGAGTAATAATTAATTGTGCTAATTAAATTATCTAATAGGGATAAAGGAATTTATATTTTTCAATTAGATCATAATAACTATGTAAAATTTTGCCCAAAAAGAGGTGGAGTTATCACAAATTGGGTTTCAGATGGTAATGAAATACTTTATTTCGATGAAAAAAGATTTATGGATAATACAAAAAGTATTAGAGGAGGTATTCCAATTCTGTTTCCAATTTGTGGAAGTATAAATGCCTCAAGTTCAGTATTTGGAAAAGATTACTTGCAGTTTATGCAACATGGTTTTGCTAGAGATTTGCATTGGCAATACTGCTTAAATAATACTGATAAATCTTTATGTTTATTTTTAAATCAATCTCAAATAACAAAAAAATATTATCCTTTTGATTTCGAGTTGAGGATAGAGATTACCTTAAAGATTAACTGTTTAGAATTTGAAATTACTATTCAAAATAAAACAGACATGAAAATGCCTATAAATTTTGGATTACATCCTTATTTTAATATTTCAGATTTCAAAAATTTAGATTTTATTGATAGTCCAATTAATTGTCAGAATCAAGAAAGCAATATCCTTAGTAATACTTTGGATGAATTAAAAAATATTAATTTAGGAGTTGATCTACTTATGTATACCTCAGGTAAAAGTACTTTTCGAGATAAAGTCCTAAAAAGACAGGTAACGTTATATCATCCATATCCTTTTGACCTCGGCGTTATTTGGAGTGACCCTCCTAGAAGAATGATATGTCTTGAACCTTGGACTAGTCCCAGAAATTCTTTTGTTGATGGTATCAGAAACATTGTTATTCCTTCAAATGATAGTCAAAAGTTTAATGCTTCAATACAAATAAAATCTCTTTAATAATTATGTAATACTTATGAAATTTGTTGTTATTGATGATGATCCAACAGGATCTCAAACTGTACATGATTGCTTATTACTTCTTAAGTGGGATTATTTAACTTTAATTAAAGGTTTTGAATCTGAGTCTAATCTATTCTTTATTTTGGCTAATACAAGGTCACTATCGGAAAATGATGCGAAATTAACAATAGAAGAAATTTGCAAAAATCTTAAGGCCGTTTTAGCTTCTAAGGCTTATGCAGAAGAAATTATTTTTATAAGTAGAGGAGATTCTACTCTTAGGGGACATAACTTCTTAGAGCCTAGTGCTTTAAATAGTTGCTTAGGCCCCTTCGATGCTACTTTTCATATTCCAGCTTTTATAGAGGGCAAAAGATTAACAATTAATGGATCACACTTTATTGATAAAACCCCTGTTCATCAAACTATTTTTGCAAAAGACAAAATTTTTGGATATGAGACAAGTAATGTTAAGAATCTTTTATTTCAGAAGAGTAAATCTCACATAAATTTGGATGATATTCAAAATCTTTTATTGTCAGATCTCGAAATCCTTAATGATGAAGAAAATAATATGGTTTTTAAAACACTCAAAAATTTGAAGAAGAATAAACATGTAATTGTGGATGTAGAAAATTATTCTCAACTTAAAAAGTTTTCTTTAATAATAAAGAAACTAACTAAACAAAAAAAATTTCTTTTTCGAACTGCAGCAAGTTTTATAAGTTCAATTTCTGAGAAAAAAAGCATTCCTCGGGATGAGATATTTTTTTCTAATTTAAGAATAAAAAATAACGAAGAAAGTTTTCTTCCTGGACTGGTAATTGTTGGATCCTATGTGGAACTTTCAACATTACAATTGAAAAATTTATTAGAGATAAGTACTTGTGAGCCTATTGAATTAGATGTTTTTGAATTCTTTAGAATCACTTCATCAGAGAATAATCAGAGGCAAAGGAATTTGTTTAAAAATAAATTTTTGAGAGAAATTAGAATTTCCTTTCTCAAAGGAAAATCTCCTGTATTGTTTACTTCAAGAAAATTTATGTCACTAGATTATTCTGAACAATTTAAATTTTATAATTCACTTGCTCTTTTTATTGCAGAATTAGTCAAAGATTTGAAATATGAAATAGGATATTTGATTTCAAAAGGCGGAATAACAACAAATCTGATTCTTAGTAATGGACTTAATGCAGATTATGTTTATCTTGAGGGACAAATTTTAACAGGCATTTCTGTAGTGACTTACAACCTAAAAAATGATCAAAAGCTTCCTATCGTTACACATCCTGGAAACATTGGTACTAAAGATTCACTAGCTAATATATGGAAAGTTTTGGAAAATAAAAATAATTTTTAATTAGAAATTTGAAATAATTTCTTCAGCAAAACTGCTGCAGGACAAAGGTTCTACTTTTGGTTCCATTAAACGTGCTAGATCATAGGTCACTTTTTTTTGCTCTATTGCCTTACTTAAACCATTAGTAATTAAGTTAGCTGCTTCATCCCAACCAAAATATTCAAGCATCATTACACCACTAAGAATTACTGAGCCTGGATTTATTTTATTTAAGCCTGCATGTTTTGGCGCAGTACCATGTGTTGCTTCGAAAATTGCTGCATTATCTCCAATATTCGCACCAGGAGCCATACCTAATCCACCCACTATTGCTGCAGCCGCATCAGAAACATAGTCTCCATTAAGGTTTAATGTTGCAAGAATTGAATATTCTTGAGGCCGAGTTTGAATTTGTTGAAATATACTGTCGGCTATTCGATCATCAACAAGAATAAGACCTTTCCATTTACCATCTCCATGGGAATTTGATATAGATGCAAGAACTTCTTTAATTTCTTCGCAAATAAATGCTTTTTTATTATTTGTAAGCTTATCAAAACCTGGTTCGATTTTCCGCGCATTATTTTCAATTGTAATTTCAGGATTTCTCTGAATATTATCTAAAATCCAGCTTTCTCTTTCTGTAATGCAATCTTCTCTAAATTCATTTACTGCTAATTCGTATCCCCAGTCTCTAAAAGCACCTTCAGTATATTTCATGATATTCCCTTTATGTACAAGAGTCACATGCCTTTTATCTCCTGATAATCTTTTTGCATGCTCAATAGCCTTTCTAATATGCCTTTGGCTACCTGATTTACTTACTGGTTTAATTCCAATTCCTGAACCCTCTGGTATGGATCTGTTTTTTAAATTTTTACTATTTGGTATTACAAAGTTATTTAAGTGATTAATTAATTCAAGACAATTATTATCCTCAGCTTCCCATTCAATTCCCATATAGATATCCTCTGTATTTTCTCTGTAAACAATAACGTCTAAATTTTGAGGGTTTTTATGAGGACTTGGAGTTCCTGAATAATATCTGCATGGTCTAACACAACTATATAAATCAAAGATTTGTCTTAATGCAACATTAAGAGATCTAATACCTCCACCTATGGGAGTTGTTAAAGGACCTTTGATTGCTACACCAAAGTGTTTAATTGCATCAATAGTATCTTGAGGGAGATAGTTATATGTCCCATAAAGTTCACAAGCTTCATCTCCTGCATAGACTTTAAACCAGTTAATTTTTCTTTTATCTCCATAGCTTTTTTTAATCGCTGCATCAAGAACAATTTGAGTTGCTGGCCATATATCAACTCCAGTTCCATCACCCCTAATAAATGGGACAATTGGATTATCTGGAACATTCGGCTTGCCTTGATTAAAACTTATTATCTCTCCTTCATTAGGTAAATTTAATTTTTCAAATTTTGGCATAGCATTGAATTAATTACTAAAGATAACTCATTTAATTTCTTCGTATTGTAATTTGCGATGAGTTATTTTCTTTAAAAGCTAGAAATTTATTATTCAAATGTGAATAGAAAGTACATTATTGATCAGCATTTCAACATCTTTATTAAAAGAAAAAGTAGTTAATAAGCAAGTTTAAGGAAATTATGTCATTTTCTAAAAAACACTTAGCTATTTATGAATGCGAGTTCAAATGTAAGTAATGTTGAAATAGCTAATAAAATTGCTTCTACTGCGGCTTTGTTTAGGAAATATTTTCCAGATGCTAGCGTAAACTTTAGTCCTTGGGAAAATTCTAATAATGAATTAATGAAGGATAGTATTGATTTCGCCTTTCATTTTCCAGGTTGGAGTCCTCTTATTGAATGTAGAGCAATACTCTTACAATTGAGAATTGAAAGTGAGAATGATAACAATGACAATAACAGAGTCCCAAAATTGTTAGGAATAATAATGAGAGGGATGATTGTCCCCTCCGAGAGATGGAGAGTAGCTACTGTCGGAGAGTGGGAAATGACTGGTTCTCATTTACCTCAAAAGAAACAGAAAGATAATCTTTTTTTGGTTTGCAAAGAACTTTATAAGTTATTCTCTACAACATCCGCTAGTAACAAAAATTAGCTGTTTTATCTATTTTCCTTGTAGATTAAATACACATACAAAATAAATTTAAACTAAATGGCAGTCGCTCTTGCAGGACAATTAAGAGAAGGGACAAAAAAATCCCACACTATGGCTGAAAATACTGGTTTTGTGGCTTGTTTTTTAAAAGGAGTTGTTGAAAAAAAATCATATAGAAAATTAATTAGCGATTTATATTTTGTTTATGAGGCTATGGAAGAGGAAATTGAAAGATTGGTCCATGAGGAACATCCTGTAATAAAACCCATCGGTTTTAAATCATTATTCAGGAAAGAA
This sequence comes from Prochlorococcus sp. AG-673-M19, assembly GCA_003211115.1. Classification (GTDB taxonomy): domain Bacteria; phylum Cyanobacteriota; class Cyanobacteriia; order PCC-6307; family Cyanobiaceae; genus Prochlorococcus_A. The sequence goes on along the minus strand of QCTP01000013.1, from coordinate 15,774 downwards.
ACTCTTGAAAATGATCTTAAATTTTATTTTGGGGATAATTGGAAAAATGAAATTAATATTTCACAATCAGCAAAAGAATACGTTGAAAGAATTCGTGAGGTGGCAAAATGTTCGCCAGAGTTATTGGTTGGCCACCACTATACACGTTATATAGGGGATTTATCTGGTGGGCAAATTTTGAAAAAGATCGCTAAAAAAGCATTAAATTTACAGGGAAATAATGGTTTAAAGTTTTACGAATTTGAATTAATTGATGATGAAAAGAAATTTAAGGAAGAATATTCACTTACTTTGAATAAACTTCCAATAAATCAAACGACTGCTGATCAAATTATTGATGAAGCTAATCAAGCATTTACTTACAATATGAAAATGTTTAAAGAGCTTGAAGGTAATTTGATTGCTGTTTTAGGCAAAATTGTATTTAATTACATTACAAAAAAAGTTAGGAAGGGAAGCACTGAGACTTAGTATTTATGTTTAATTCATTAGTTGATTTCCTTAAAACCAATATTGATGAATTAAATGGTCAGGAAGTTCATATATCTAGCGAATTTAAAGAACATCATAATAAAGATTCAAAATATATTATTAAAAATTGGCTTTTTTCATCTCCTGAATATAGAAAGTGGCGAATAACTAGATTAGATGGTGGAAAAAAACTGCAAGTGTTTAATACGGTCGCATATCCAAATTTTGAAAGTGAATTGCCTATCTTAGGAGCTGATATTTTATGGTTTGGAACTTCTCAAAAGTTATTAGTAATTCTCGATTATCAACCCTTAATTCAAGAAAGTGAGTATCTCGAAAAATATTGTTCAAGTTTAGGTAATATTAAGAAAAAATATTCTGCATTTGATAATAATAAAATGAAGAATATCTACGATTCAAAAAAGTATTTCTCCCCATGGGTAATAATATGTAGAGGAAATAAATTAAATCTTGATAGAGATTTAAAAAATATATTCCATTCATTTGTTATCAATTATTTGAATATTTATAAATTGAATCCTGTTAATCAATTTTTAAATTTAGAACAAATAAAGATTAATCAAATTAAATATGATAAGTATTGTTTTGAAAAAGACCCTGCAGATAAATTGTTTAAATCTTTTTTTGGAGAAAAATGGACAACAAAATTTATTAATAATTTTCTTTTTACATTAAATAATGAGATTATTTATTGAATGTTAATACAAAATACTATTTTTTATAGACCAGACTGGAAATGGCATAATTTTCTAAAATATTTAATAAATAATTTAAGTAAATATAACTGTCTAGATAAAGTAATACCCTCTAAATACTCTTACAAAGATTCAACTTATGGTTCAAAAAAATCAAAAAAAAATGTGAATCTTTCTACTTGGGGCGTAACTCATAAAAAAAGAATTAAATTTGCAAGAGCAGTTTGTATTAATAGTCCAAATTATTCTGTTTTAAATTTTTTAATTATTCCAAATACTATTTATAACGTCCCATTTTTTGGAGTAGATTTTGTTTCTCTACCCAATAGTCATTTATTAGTATTAGATTTCCAACCCTCATTATTAATAGAAAATCAATATAGTAGTAAATTATTAGAACAACTTTTAAAACTTAAAACTCGTTGTCATTCATCACTCCCATTAGCTGAAACAATGTCTGCAGATGTAGCCAGATTTTTTTCTCCAGGATTAATCTGGTCAAAACTTCCAAAAGAAGAGAGTAGTGATTTTTTAATTGCTAATCAGCTTTATACTTCATTCAAAGAATATTTAACATTGTATTTGGAAATTCTTTTTGAAAGTCAGGAAGCTAATCTGGAGCTCCAAAAAGACTTAATAAATGGTCAAAATAATTATTTGAAATATAGAAGAGATAACGATCCAGCAAGGCCAATGTTATCGAGTTTATTTGGTAAGGAATTTACTGAAGCTTTAATCAAAGAAGTTTTATTTACTACTTAAACGTCTTATAATTTTATAAATTTGTAATTATATGAAAATTATTTCTGTACTATTTGTATGTTTGGGAAACATTTGTAGGTCTCCTGCCGCAGAAGCTATTTTTATAAATTTACTAGAAAAGAAAGGATTAACCGATTGCTTTATTGTAGATTCTGCAGGAACTGGGAGTTGGCATATAGGGAAAAAGGCTGACTATAGAATGAGAATTGCGGCGGAAAGAAGAGATATAAATATTTTAAGTAGGGCTCGTCAAATTACTAGCCATGACTTTGAGAAATTTAACTATATTCTTGCTATGGACGACTCAAATTTTCGAAATATACAAGATCTTAAAAATAGAACATCATCAACTGATTTTTCATCTATTAAAAAAATACAAAATTTTAGATCAGTTTTTAATGAGCAAGAAGTTCCTGATCCATATTTTGGAGGTGATGAGGGCTTTGATAACGTCCTTGATATTTTAGAAGACTCTGTTAGTGGGTTCTTGGAAAGTATTTCTTGAATTTATTAGATCTGAATCTCTTTGGGGATCTTGTCATCATAAAGATCAATAATTTTATCTACTACCTGATTAATTGAATATCCATCCGTAATAATTTCTATTGCGTCATTCGCTTTTATTAGAGGTGAAATTTCCCTATTAGAATCTTCAAAATCTCTTTTCTTTATAAGCTCCTTTAACTTATTAAGGTCTAAATCTTGTGAATCTTTGCTTTTTTTGTCAGATTTTCTTCTTTTTGCTCTTTCATCGATGCTTGCAGTTAAAAATATTTTCAGTTCTGCATCAGGAAAAACAGTAGTTCCTATATCTCTTCCCTCAGCTACTATTCCGCCTAATTCTCCAATTTTTCTTTGTTCTTCTACTAAGAATTTTCTTACTTCTTTAATTGAGGAAATTTTAGACACTATGGAACTAATCTCTTGCGAGCGAATTTCTTCAGTAACACAATAGTTATTAATAAAAACATCCTGATGTGAATTTGTATTTGACTTGAACACAATAGATATATCTTTAAGAATATTATTTAATTTTTTTTCTTTTTTATAATCAATATTTTCCTTTATTAAGAGCCAACTTAATGCCCTATACATTGCTCCAGTATCTAAATATAAAAGTTTTAGTTTCTTAGCTATCAATTTTGTAACAGTACTTTTACCTGACCCTGCAGGACCATCAATTGCAATAATTGGGCTTCTTTTCATTAGAAAAACGTGATCAATTAATCTTGTCTCTCCACATCTTATCGCACCAGCCAGTATTGAAATATTATCCTCAACTCTTGAGTTTTCAAGGGTATAAGGGTGTAAGTGTTCTAAATATTCAATTAGAACTTTTTTTGCTGAAAGTTTTTTAATTATTCCTTTTAAATTAATCTTTTTTTCTTGTTTGAAGTTAGTTTTCGCTATTAATAATTCATTTGAAAAAAATTTAATTAATTTTCTTTCGTTTTTTGATAGATGTACATTACGAGAACTTAAAGGAATGCCATCAAAATCTCTCTGAGTGGGTATAGATTTAATAGCTATATCTAATTCCTTTGTTAGGATAAGATTTTTTAATATTAATAGTTGTTGCCAATCTTTTTCTCCTAAATAAAGATTTTTTGGCTTGATGAGATTAAGTAGTCTATAAACTACAGTACAAACCCCATCAAAATGTCCAATTCGATTTAATCCGCATAATGCCGAAGATAATTCTACGGAAGCTTTAAGGAAAGTTATATTTTTATTATTCGGCGGATATATATCTTCAGTACTTGGGATGAAGATGGCATCTGCGCCATTTGAAAAGGAGAGTTTAATATCATTGTCAATTGTTTTAGGATAATTCTCTAAATCTGACTTGTTATCAAATTGAAGTGGATTAATAAAAATACTTACTAAATTAAAATTGGAATTATCACTTTTTGCTGTTGAAATTAATTTTCGATGACCATTATGAAGATTACCCATGGTTGGGATAAAGTTAATATCACTTTTAAGGTATTGTCGCCATTGTTCAAGCTCTTCTGTTTTTCTAATTATTATCTTTTTCACGTTGTTTTAAAAAATAAATCTATTTAATAAATTTTTACTGGACAAAAGCAATCTACGGAGGAATATCTATATAAGAGAAGTCTATCATTTTTATTTTATGGATTACAAAACATCAGGAGTTGATATAGAAGCAGGAAGAGAGTTTGTATCAGAAATCAAACAAGCTGTTGAGTTAACTCACTCCTCTAATGTTATCGAAGGGATTGGAGGATTTGGTGGCCTTTTTAAAATACCCCTTGAGGGGTTTGAAAAACCTGTCCTAGTTTCAGGCACTGACGGTGTTGGTACAAAATTGGAATTAGCTCAAAGTAAAAACTTTCATTTTGAAGTAGGTATAGATTTAGTAGCAATGTGTATGAACGATATAATTACAACTGGAGCAAAACCCCTTTTTTTTCTTGATTATATAGCTACTGGTAAGCTTGATAAAAATAAATTATTAGAGGTCGTTAAAGGTATTTCATATAGTTGTGGAGAAAATAACTGCTCTTTATTGGGGGGAGAGACAGCAGAAATGCCAGGATTTTATTCAAAAAATAAATATGATTTAGCAGGATTTTGTGTAGGAATAGTTGACGAGGAGAAATTAATTAATGGCAAAAAAATATGCGAAAATGATTTGATAATTGCATTACAAAGTAATGGAATTCACAGTAATGGATTTAGTTTAATTAGAAAAATAATTGAAAATAATAATCAAATTGATAAGCAATTTGAAACAAGATGCAACTTAGATTTCTATGATGAATTACTAAAACCTACAAAAATTTATTTTAAAATTGTAGATCAAATTTTATCTCAGAGTATTGAAATAAAGGGGATGTCTCATATCACAGGTGGAGGGATTCCTGAAAATTTGCCGAGGTGTATGCCTCCTGATTTTATTCCTTATATAGATATGAAATCTTGGGAAATTCCTTTTTTATTCCAATTTCTAAAGGATGTTGGTCAGATTCCTGAACAAGATTTCTGGAATACTTTTAATTTAGGGGTGGGTTTTTGTTTGATAATTGATAAGAAATTTAAGGACGAGATTTTAAATATTTGTGATGATAATCAAATATCAAGTTGGGTCTTAGGCAAGGTTCTTAAGAAAGATAATTCAAAAGAGAATAAATTCTTGCCTGAAATAATAATTTAAATCTCTTTAAAAATTTTTAATGAGAAATTACAAATTAAATTTATCTACACAAATGAAAAACTTATGTGTAATATAATAGGATTACCGCCGAGTTATATCGGAGATTTAAGTAAGTAGATTTAACCTTAATTCAATGCCCTTTGAAAATAATCAAAGAATTACACGTAGACGTAGTTCAGCAGGACCTACACCTCCTAAAAGGCCAATAGGTAATAACTCTGATTTTAATGGGCGCCAAAATCAAGGACCCAGACCAACTTTTTTAACTTTAAGAGATCATGGAAAGGTTTTTGTTGCTGATTTACCAAATTTATCTGATGGACAATTAGCTCATATAAGTAAAGAAGCAAATGAGGTTTTAAATAGTCTTGAGAAAAGACTCGGCGATCTTGAGAATGAACCAAATTCTACAAATCCTGAAAATGATACTTTGATAAAAGCATCTACTAAAAGAGATGTCACCCTGAGATTTATAAAATCAATAGAAGAAGAACAAGATCATAGAAAGAACAATCCTGCATTAAGAGATGCTGCTTCTGAATCGTTACCAAGAACTTTTCTTGAGGTCGCAAGACATAGATTACCTGGAGCAACTTTTGATTCTCTTCTTAGAGAGGCTCTCGAAGCCTGTGCTGTAGATGAGAATCCTAAGAAAAGTGAAGTTATTGATGAACCAAAAGAATCTGTAAAGATTATGGATATACCCTCCTCTAACACTAATGCTTCTCTTGTTGTTAGTATCGATACAGGCAAAAATAATAACAATGTCAGTTTGTGAGCATGATCTTTATTCGACAAATGATAAAACTACAAAAAAGAATGAATCTAGGGTTTTACTAGAGAAGGAAAAAATATTATGTCCTCACTGCTTGAGGACAGCATCAAATGGGATACGGTGTTTGGGTATGTGTGTAGCTGATAATGACTATTAGAATGATTAACTTTTAAAACCATTCACTTTAGAAACTCTGAATTTTAAAAAAAGGATAGATTTTTTATTAACTTATTAATTCCATAATCAAATATTTCAGTCGCAATAAATTAAACAATTTTGATTAGTAGGATTATCTCTGCACTCTTTATTCCAGAAGTTTTTAAACTTTTGAGAGCATTGCTCAAGTTCTCTTGGAGTTTCATTTAGATTTAAACCTGCATAGTTAAATGCAGTTAAGTATTTTGGAAAGATAGTGAATTGATTGAAAAGTTTCATAAGATCTCCTTGATCCATGCCTTTATTTTCCTTCTATAAACTAGAAATTCATAGAGTATTTTTACCTGAATAGATGTACTTTGTGATTGTCAGTATTTAATTTTTATATTTGAGAGGAATATAAATAATACAGGATTCCAAAACACTATCCGACTTTTAGATAATGAGTGCAAGACTCAAAAGGGGCAAACAAATACCCTCTTAATGTTTATTTATGCAACTTCGGATATTTTGTTTTTCATATCTTCAATTTTATTGATCATTTCATCTAACCATTCTGTCTTATTCTCTGATCTCTTATGAATATATGAGATCTTTGGCTGATTGATTTCTAGTGTCTCAAAGTCTCCACTCATAAATTCCCCTAAATTTATAAATTTCTACTTAATTTATCTAGATAATTTATCTTTATCCATAAGCAAAAAATACTATAAATTTGTCTTTTTTTTATTAATTGAAGTTATTCTTAATTCCTTTTGGTGTATAGATAACTCTATTTAACCTACTTTGTATTGCATTTGTATTGGTAATCAATCGATCACCCTCTTTAATGTCTTTTAAAATTGATAATCCGTTTTCATCATTGATTTTTTCAATAATCAAAGATCCGCCGTTCGCGCAAACACATAACCAATTTTTATTTTTTCTATAAACGATTCCAACTTGGTAGGGATGAAAATTTTGGTCTGAAAAATCTACACAGACTTTTTTTATAGTTACAGTTATTTCTTTCCATAAGCATTTCGCACCGGCATATGGTTCATCAAAAGCACAGATAAATTTCTCTAAGTCCAAAATATTTTCATCCCAATTAATCCATCCATTCTCTAAGGTATTTAATCTTGGGAAATAACTAGAAAAATATTCTGGTTGTTTAGTGGTTTTTTCATTTAAACCAAACTGTTTTATTTCTTTAATAAATTCAATCATAAAATTCAAATTCTTTTCGTAAGAGAAACTTTCATATTCCCTAGGTATTCGACATGATGGCGGATATAAAAATTCACTTGTTTTAACAATTTCACCTGTATCAACCCCACTATCAACTAAATGTAACTGGCAAAACCCAAACCTATGACCCATCAAGATTTGCCAAGTGAATCCTCCCCCTCCTCGATTTTGAGGCAATTTGGTCCCATGAAGATTAAATAATTTTTCTTTGAATAAAGTTTTGATTGTTTCTTTGTTAAATATCCAAGCAGCACCAAGTGAGAGGCAAAAAGCATTACTCAAATTTCCTAGATAATTTTTGACTTCATTGGAAGAAATTTCTTCAACAACTTTAAATGAGATGTTTTCAAGAGATAAAATCTCTGCAAATGTTTTTCCTGATTCAATTATTTCTTCGGCGTGGCGAGGAGAAGTGACAATAAATAATTGGTCTCCATTACATTTACACCATCGTGCTAATCCAATTAGTAGTCGACCTCCACCCAGTAATATAATTTTTTCAACTTTATCAAGTTTTATTTGCATTAGATTCGGTTACTAAAAAATACTTATATTGAAAATCTAGCATTTAAAAAAATTGTTTATAAATTTGTTAAAGTATAGTTTCATCAAACAATCCAGATTTAATGAAACATATTTCTTAGTCTTTAATTTCTTATACATCAACAATTAATCTATTGGATTTTCAATTAATTCCATAAATATATTTAAATTGATGCAAACTTATGGATTAACAATTCATTTTTTGTAAATAATAGTAGTGAAAATAGTAGTGAAAAATTTCAAATTCTTTTTGTATTAAGTAAATTTGATCTTAAGTTAGCAAGTGAGATAATAAAATTATTACAAATATTTTAGAATGAAAATGTGGTCAACTTGCCGACCACTTGCCGACCAAGAATTTGACTAAATTTCCCCTAATAAATGTATAACAAGTATACAAAACTTAAGTTTTTAGAAGGGTTTATAGGGAATTTTGTGTCTAATTTAAAGAAGGCGGCACCCAGATTCGAAGTGGACATAATAGTCTAAAAAGTGCCTAAAACAGGGGGTTTTGAGGGGTATTTTATTAAGTTGCCGACCACTTGCTGACCAGAGTTAATAATATCTAACTAGGAAATTAACCCACTAATTAACATTTAACATTGCTTCTTAGTCGGCAAGTTGAAATTAAATGAACCCTCTAAATTGTCCCTATTGTGGGAACCCAAAAACTGACAATGAACTCGAACTGGAAACGCTTAAACATAGCGGAAAATAAAAAGGAATTAAGTATAGAAAATTTGGTTTAAAAGTTGATCTAGAGTGGATTTAAATCAATTTCTATATTTAATGTGAGAAATCATTATTCAAATTAAAGATTAAAATATATAATCAGACGACTGATAAGTTTTTGTATGTTGAAAGATTCAGATATTTTTAATGAACGGGAAAGACGTTTGTTGTACGCAAAAAAACCTGAGTTGAGACCTGCGAAAGTGCCATCTTTAAAAGATGCAAACACTATAAGGGTACCTTCTTTAAATGATGTTGTTTTATTAGAACAACCTTCAGTAGATCAAATAATAATCGAATTTTTAAGGCAATATGAAGTGAATGTAAAACCTAGGTCTGTAGGATCATGGAATGGTTGGGATACTTTATCAACTGTAAGCGCATTATTTGCAAGAGAAGGAAGCACTTTGAATATTTCAAGTACTATGTTTATGGCAAATCGTTCTAATCAAGTTAATAGTGCTGCTCAAGACTGGGGGACATGGAAAAGATGGGCATTAGATCATAAAAATTTTGAACAATATCAAGAAGATGTAATTCAAACAATAAACTTACATAATGAGAAATTGATCAAAGAGGTTGAAGAAGGAATTAGGAAAGCAAAACTACATAATAAAAATGCTATTAAAGAGGTCGAAGAATCAATTAGAAGAGCGGAATTACATAATGAGAATCTTGTAAAAAAATTACAAAAACAAAAAATAGAACTTAAAGAGTATATTTCTCAACTAATTGAAAGTGAGAATTTGCAGATTGAAAAAATACGAAAAAATACAATAAACAACCTTGTAGTTATTTTAAAAAAATCAGTATACCCATTGTTTGCCATCATTTTGATCTTGATGGGTTATGAGTTTATTTCGCGACCAAAACTCCCAGAATCTAGTAGACAAAGAATACAACTAATGACTAATCCAAATGATAAAAATGCTTTAAAAGCAAGACTTTATTTTTATGAGGGTCAATTGGAATTTGGAGGTAACGACTATAAAAATGCGAAATATTGGTATAAGAAAGCGATAAAGTTAGATAAAAATTTAAAAGGTGCTAATTATGCCTTAGGTTTAACTTTTTATAGAATTGCATCTATTAAAGGATACGGAATGTGTAAGGCAATAAACTCATTAAACAGAGTTACCAATAAAGATCCCTATTATAAAAAAGCAAATGAATTATTGATAAAAATAGATAAGTTATGGAATCCATCCTGCAATAACTTCTTTTCCTTTTAATAAGTGATTGGTCCAATTTTTGTAAATTAGTTGAAAACTTATTGTTACCTTATTGGTGCTAAAGAAAGGTTTAAATAAAGACTATTTTTCTTCTAAAAGATTTTTGTTATGTTGTTATAAATTTTCCTCTGTAGTCAGCAAGTGAGATAATGAAATTATTACAAATATTTTGGAATGAAAATGTGGTCAACTTGCCGACCACTTGCCGACCAAGAATTTGACTAAATTTTCCCTAAGAAATGTATAACAAGTATACAAAACTCAAGTGTTTGGAAGGGTTTATAGGGGATTTAGTATCAAAATTAAAGAAGGCGGCACCCAGATTCGAACTGGGGATAAAGGATTTGCAATCCTCTGCCTTACCACTTGGCCATGCCGCCGATAGAGATTTGATTGAATCACCTAATGATCCTACCAGTAACGCGTCTTATTCACTAATAATTGTATGTAATGGGCATGGAGAAGATATTATTGCGTTTGAAATAATAAAAAGATTATTAAAAAAAAGAAATGTTAAAAGGATTGAAGTAATGCCTTTAGTTGGGAACGGTAATGTGTTTGACTCTATTAAGTCAGATATTTTTAGCAAAATTGGTTATCTAAAGGAATTACCAAGCGGAGGTTTTAGTAATCAAAGTTTCAAAGGATTTGTTCTTGATTTGTTCGCAGGATTTTTAGTAGATACTGTTAAAAACTTTTTAATTTTAAGAGGAAAGTCAAAAGATCAATACAAAATTATTGCTGTGGGTGATTTATTACCTTTATTTTTTGCATGGAGTTCAAAATGTGAATTTGCTTTTCTCGGTACACCTAAAAGTGATCATACGTGGAGTAATGGACCAGGATGGAAATTCACTGATTTTTATCATAAATTCAAAGGCTCTGAATGGGATCCTTGGGAAATCTTTCTCATGAGATCTTCTAGATGTAAAAGTTTAATAATGAGAGATGAAATTACAGCAAATAATTTAAATAAGAAAATGATTAGTGCTAAATACTTTGGTAATCCAATGATGGATTTTGTAGATGAAAAAAATGAAAAAATTTCAAATATTATTATTTACAATAGATTAATTTTAATAATAGGAAGTAGATTCCCTGAAGCACTATACAATCTTGAAATTTTTTTGGATTGCTTAAGAGATTTAAGATTATCAAATGATTTGATTATTCTTTTGCCTCTAAGTATTAATGCAAATGTTTTTACAATTGAGGGCCATTTACAAAATAATGGTTATTTAAGAGAAAATAATATTCAGTTTATGGTTGGTGAAGATTCAGTTTGGAAAAATAAAGAAAAATATATTTTGTTAGGTAAAAGTACTTTTAAAGAGTGGGCTAATATGGCTTGCGTTGGATTGTCAAATGCAGGAACTGCTACCGAACAAATTACTGGCCTTGGTGTCCCATCTATTTCTTTTCCTGGGGGGGGCCCTCAATTTACAAAATCATTTGCTGAAAGACAGTCTAGATTATTAGGAGGAAGCGTATTAGTTTGCGAAAATAAAAAAACTCTTTTAGATAATTTAGAGATTCTTATAAATGAAAAAGATCGTAGAATAAAACAAGTAAAAATTGGAATGAAAAGAATGGGTAAAAGTGGTGCAAGCAAAAAAATTGTAGATTATATAAATTTAAGTTTGTTAGCTTAATAAGCTAATATCAAAAAAGATTTTTAAGTTTTTAATGTATCCTATAAATGATCGTCAATATTTAGCAATATGTTCTGAAATAGCTAGCTTACTTAGTGTAAGTTTGTCATCAGCAAAGAAAAAAGTAGAAATTCAAATTGCAAAACAAGGTTCTAAAACTATTGAAGAAAAAAGGCAGGTTGCACAAGATCTATTGAAATTATGTGAAAAGGATAATGGGAATAAACTAAGTTCTTCAAAGATACTTGATAAACTAATGTCAACCCTAGAAAACGAAGATAATTTTATGACCGAAGATTAATTAATGTTCAAATATATTGGAAAATTTTAATATATCTAATTCAGAATGAACTGGAATAGTCCTAAAACATTTCTGAGCTAGCTCATATCTTCCTTCTCTTTCAAGAATTATCCTTAATTTTTGCATTGCCGCAATTAGATATCTAACGTCGTTAGCAGCATAATCAATTTGCTTCCTAGATAAATCTTCAGAACTTCCCCAATCACTACTTTGGGAACTTTTATCCAATTCTGTTCCAATTAATTCATGGATTAAATCTTTTAATCCATGCTTATTTGTATATGTCCTTGCTAATTTACTAGCTATTTTTGTACAAAAAATGTTATTTGTATTAATTTCAAGATTACATTTTAGAGCTGCTACATCAAATCTTGCATAATGAAATATTTTCATTATTTTATTATCTTCAAATAATTTTTTTATATTAGGTGATTCAGTCTTTTTAAGTTCCAACTTGATGCATGAAGTCACATTAAATTCATTACATATTTGTATTAAACATAGACGATCTCTTCCGTGAATTAAGCCCATTGCTTCAGTGTCTACAGCTAAATAAGATGAATTTTTATATTGATTATATAAATCAGTAGTTATATCATTATGGGAAAAAATTATTTTTTTATTTTTTTCACTTTTATTCATTAGTATTTACAGTAAATCATTTCAATTTTTACTTTACATTATTTTCATAAATTTGTGATTCAAGTTCTTGATTAGATTTAATGTTATTTTGAATCATATCGAGTCGTAATTTATATTATGATGAGTTCCTAGATATAAAAAAATTCGTAAATATTATTAGTAATTTATAGATGACTTATTCTCTTAATTCAACTTTATTACTTACTATTCTTCTTGCAATAGGTTTATTTTTTTTCCTAAGAGCTTCAAGTAAAGATAGAACAACAATAGTTGAAATAACTTCTTCTCAAAAACCAGTTGAGGTTTTAAATATTATTTATGAATGGCTTCAGTTAAGAGGTTGGAAACAGACAGGTGGAGATTTTGATAAAAGAATTTTAATATTTAAAGGACAAGTTATATCTAGCAAATTGTTAGCAATATTTTTAAGTTTGCTTGGAGGATTTGGATCTTGTGCTTTAGGGTTAGTGATTATTCAAATTTTTCCAACTTTAGGATGGTGGCCTATTCTTTTAGGTTTAATTGGCGGTCCTGTTTCAGGAATCATTTATTCTAAGAAATCAGCTAGGGAAGAAAAATTTGAATTGAGATTGATAGATCGTGATGATAATAAAGAAATGACTTCAATGAGGTTAAGAGCTCACAGAGATGAATTAATATCTTTAGAAAATGAATTAAGTGATAGGCTTGATCTAAAAAGCGATGGTTCGTTGTTTAAGACACCAATTTAGTAAAAAATCTCTCAAGCAGTTACAAAATACTTAATCAAAAATGTTATTTTCTATACAAAATTTTTCTAGATTTTTATCATTTTGCCAGTCTTGAGGTTTTGTAAATATGCTAGTGAGGAAATCTTCTCTGGATTCTTTTTTTGCTTTATACCCATATTCCCATCTGGCCAAGGGAGGTAAGGACATCAATATGGATTCAGTTCTACCATTTGTTTGTAATCCAAAAATTGTTCCTCTGTCCCAAACTAAATTAAATTCAACGTATCTGCCTCGTCTATAAAGTTGAAATTCTCTCTCTTCTTTTGTATAGCTTTGCTTAACTCTTTTTTCAATTATCGGTTGATATGAATTTAGAAAAGCTCCGCCACAATTTTCTGCTAATGAAAATAAATTATTCCAATTTAGGTTTAATTCTCCAACATTAATAGATTCCTTATAGGCATTACCATCTTTGTTGGTCCCTTTGTAAATTTTGCCAGAACCATCTTGATAATCGTAAAATATGCCTCCAATACCTCTTGATTCATTTCTGTGTTTTAAAAAGAAATATTCATCACACCATGGTTTAAATACCTTATGAAGATTTTTATTAACTTTTTCACACGCAAGACCATGCTCATTATGAAAATGTCTTACATCAGTTAAATAAGGGTAATATGGCGTGAGATCAGCTCCTCCACCAAACCACCAAACTGGTCCTGCCTCAAAATAACGATAATTAAGATGAACTGTAGGTATAAATGGATTTTTAGGATGCAAGACCATTGAGGTCCCTGTTGCAAACCATTGGTGACCTTTAGCTTCTGGTCTTTGTGAAATTATTGATTGAGGCAGTTCGTTACCATATACCTCTGAAAAATTCACTCCAGCTTGCTCAAAAATAGAACCGTTTTTTAAAACTCTTGATCTCCCCCCTCCGCCTTCTTTTCTCAGCCACGATTCTTCAGTAAATTTTGCTTTCCCGTCTGTATTTTCTAAACCTTTACAAATATTATCTTGTAAGTTTAGTAAGAGATTTTTAGTTTTTTCTCTTGAATTTTTAGGGGGTTCTTTAGACATTTATTTCACTTTAGTTTGAAGAATTTAATTTTTGGTTAATTAGTAGTTTCCCTTTATAATTTCCTTTAAGGGGGGGAATTTTCTTATTATTTGATAGTTCGACATAGTTCTTAATCTTTTATAGAGTCGACTAAACTACAAACATTTAAAAATTTTGATGACTACAGTCGAAGATGCGAATTATGTTTTATCAACGATTCTAGATAATGGATCAAAGAAAAATCTAATTGAATTGGCTTGGATTAAGAATGTTAGGGTGGTTTTACCAAGAATAATAATTACTCTTTCATTACCTTCATTTGCGAATTCTCAGAGAGAGAGAATAGTACAAGAGGTTAGAAATAAACTCCTTAAATTTGATGATATTAATGATGTGCAAATAGAAATAGATAATGACATATCTCAATCAAATTCCAAAAGTGAAAGTAATGGACCTGAATTACAGAATATAAAAGGTATAAAACATATTATTGCTATAAGTAGTGGTAAAGGAGGGGTAGGGAAAAGTACAATTGCAGTTAATATTGCATGCTCTTTAGCTAAGTTAGGATTAAAAACTGGTTTATTAGATGCTGATATATATGGCCCAAATACTCCTTCTATGCTCGGAGTAACAGAAGAAAATCCAAAAGTGACAGATGGTAGTGCTAGTGATCAAAGATTAATACCAATTCATAAATACGGTATCTCATTAGTCTCTATGGGATTTTTGATAGAAGAAGGACAACCAGTTATATGGAGAGGACCAATGTTAAATAGCATAATTAGGCAATTTCTTTATCAAGTTGAATGGAGTGATCTAGATTTTTTGGTTATTGATTTACCTCCTGGTACAGGCGATGCTCAGATATCTTTATCTCAATCAGTCCCCATTTCTGGTGCAATAGTTGTCACAACACCCCAACAAGTTTCTTTGCAAGACGCAAGAAGAGGTTTAGCAATGTTTAGGCAACTTGGAGTTCCGTTATTGGGTGTAGTAGAAAATATGTCTGTATTTATTCCTCCAGATATGCCCAATAAAAAATATGAAATTTTTGGTAAAGGTGGTGGTAAAATTTTAGCTAGGGAAAATAATTTACCATTACTTGCACAAATTCCAATTGAAATAACACTAGTTAATGAGAGTAATAAGGGTGTTCCAATTTCAGTCAGTGAACCAGATAAAGAAAGTTCAATTAGATTTAAAGAGTTAGCTCAATTAATTAAAAAACAATTTATTATCTAGTAATTAATGTTTAACGGAATTTCTCTACTAAAGAAAAAGAGATTTTTTCAAAAGCAAAATAAAATTAATAGAAAAAATTTCTTTCCAATATTACTTATAATACCTTTAATTTTAGTATTCATTTCGAGTATTTTAATAAAAAGTGTACAAAGAGAATTTTTACAATCAGATTTTTTAAATCATCTTTTAACAGGTTTTTTGGGTTATTTTTTAGCAATTTTTATTTCATACATTCCAATAGAAAGATTTAGAAAATATTTGATTCCATTTTATTTTAGTTCTTTAATTTCATTACTTTTAATCTATTTTTTTGGGATCTCAATTTCTGGAGCTCAAAGATGGTTGAGCATAGGTATTTTTTCTTTT
>QCTP01000012.1 GCA_003211115.1 Prochlorococcus sp. AG-673-M19 | reverse complement strand
TTTTTTTTTAAATTTGAGATAAGACTTTTACTTAAATGTAATCCTGCCGTGGGTGCCGCAACTGCTCCAGGATTACATGCATACTCAGTTTGATAACTATTTTCATGAAAAGATTCTTCTTCGTCACTTTTTATATATGGTGGGAGTGGGATTTCTCCATATATATCAAGGAGGTTATTCATTGAAATTAGATCATTTATATTTTCTGGAAACTTAATAAATCTTCCTCCAGTCTCTTCATCAATCCCAGAAATCTTCAACTTTATATCTTTTGCAAAGGGTGACTTTAAATTTAAATGTTTATTTATTTTTAACTTTTTTGCAGGCTTTGCTAAACATAGCCAAGTAGATTCGTCTGATTTCTCCAAGACTAATAATTCAACTAATCTCCCATTTTCTAATTCAACCTTTAGCCTTGCTTTCATCACCTTTGTATCATTTATGACTACCAGATCACCCTCTCTAAGTTCAGCTAAGAGATCCTTGGTATATTTATTTGTTGAATAATCTTCTTTTAATCCACTATCTCTAACTATCATTAATTTAGATTCATGCCTTACTTTAGAAGGTTTACTTGCTATTAATGATTCATCAAGAAAATAATCATAAGCTTCAAGCTTATGATCTACTTCTTCATTATGAATTTCAAAACTCAATTAAAATTAGGAAACAAGTGTTTCTGGCTCGTTTTCAATGAGAGAAGACAAGTCTTTTAAGAATGAAGCACCATCAGCACCATAAATTACTCTATGATCAGCGGTTAAATTTACTTGCATTATTTTTTTAACAGATATTGAACCATCATTATTAGCTACCACTGTTGGCTTAGATGATGCTATGGCTAAAATAGCCCCCGTACCTGGTGGAAGTATTGCATCAAATCTATCAACACCAAACATTCCTAAATTAGACAAAGTAAATGTTCCTGTTGAGTATTCATCAGGTTCTAATTGTTTTGCTCTAGATCTTTTCACAAGATCTTTCCACTCTCTAGATAATTCAAATAAATCAGTGTTACAAGGTTCTTTTAATACTGGGGTTATCAATCCGCCATCTTCCATAGCAACAGCGACAGCAATATTTATATTTTCTGGATATGAAATTCCGTTTTCTGAAAAGCTTGAATTAACTTGGGGATGTTTTTTAAGCGTCTTTGCAACTGCTTTTACTAATAATGCAGTCATAGTAACTCCATTTTGCTTTACTTTCTTGTAAAAATTATCCAATTTATCTGTATCAATTGAATAACCCACTCTAAAACAGGGAACAATTAAACTAGATTCCATATTCTTATTGACAGCTTTTTGAAGAGTATTAAATTGGACAGTTTCTCCAGGTTTACCAAAACTAGTCCCTAATGTCTCAGACTTACTTTCAACTTGAACATGAGCACTGGAACTGGCAAAACTAGCAGGAAAGCTCCCTTCACCTATCCATGGAATAGAAACAGGTTGCCCTTTTGCCTTCAATACATCATCAGCCTGAATCCTTCCATGAGGTCCTGATCCATGTACTTTTGCCAAATCAACGCCCATTGTAGAAGCAAGTTTTTTTGCCTTTGGAGATGCTATTACCCTTGAAGAATTATTACTTATTGATGCATTCAATTGAATCTCATTAGAGGGAGTTAGTACTTTCTCCTTTCTAACTTCAACTACTTGCTCCTTAATTTGAGCAACCTCTTTTTGTTTCTCTTCTTTTATTTCAGAGTTTTTATTTGGTAATTCAAGCTGATCAGAACTAGATCCTTCAGTATGTTTCCCTTTATTTTGTTCTTGTATAGGAGCTATTTCATCTTCATTCTCTACAATAAGTCCAATTGTTTCACCAACTGGAGCTGTACTACCAGCCGGCATTAATACTGCCGCTAGATATCCATCTTGGAAAGATTCAACATCCATATCAGCTTTATCTGATTCAACAACTAAAACAGATTCTCCTCTTTCAACTTTATCTCCAGGATTCTTTAACCATTCAACAATTTTGCCTTCAGTCATAGTAGAACTAAGAGCAGGCATAAATATTTCGTGAGACATCAGATAGATTATTAAAGATTTACTATCTTTAAGAACTTACAAAATTCTTAAAGATAGTTATGTATATATTTTACAAAAAAATAGCGCCAAAGAAACTATGATTTACATTCAAAAAGGAATTTAAATCTTTAAATTTATTCATTGTTATTTATAGATTGAATAATCCCATCTTTAACTGTTATTGAAACTTGCATCTTCTTAATAAGATTATCTCCAACAGAAACATCACAAAAGCTGTCAACCTGTCCTTGATCAACAATTTGATCCATTTTTAATTCACGAACTTGACTTTGTTGTTGCAATAAATTTCTTTTTTGCTCTTCTAATTCGTTTCTTTTTGCAGCAACTTGTTGCTGAACTTGGCCAACTTGCTCTTGAACTCTAGGATCTAATGGATTTACTGACTGTGATCTTATATTACTTACTATTTGTTGACCTTCTTGTTCAAGTTGAGACAACTGTTGATCAACTGCCGAAATCGCATTACTTAATTCCTTCTCAGCATCTTCTTTCCAAGTAGGCGTAACAATAGCTTTTATAGCTATAGAACGTTTAATGGATATTGAGTTTTTTGTTTCCATAAAAAATAAAATTACCCTTTCAATATAGAGATATCAAATCAAATTTTCTTTTTTAATTTATTTTTTATACATTTCTTCTATTTGTAATGAATACAAATCAACAATTTCTCTTCTTCTCTGCTTAAGAGTTTGAGTCAGCAATCCATTTTCTAAAGTGAAAGCCTCAACAAAATAACAATCTAATATCTGTTCCTCTAATCTTGCTCCTAATCTGTTTTTTAGCAAATTATTTATTTGCGATTTAAAAAATAAACCAATATTTTTATTCGAATTTAATTTGGAAAGATCATTCTCAAAGAATTTAGTTTCTACTAGGTCTATGTTTGGAGAAATAAGCGCTGTTAAACATTTTTTATCTTGACCAACTAATTGAACTTGATTAATAAATTCAGAACTAAGAATTTCAGTTTCTAAAGGATTAGGCTCAATATTTTCCCCACTAGAAAGAACTATTGTATCTTTTGCTCTCCCTGTTATTACTAAAGATCCATTTGGTATAAGAAAACCTAAATCTCCAGTATCAAACCAACCATCATTTGATAAAACATCATTTGTAGCTGAAACATTATTCAAATAACCTTTCATCACTTGAGGTCCTTTGACAAGGATCTTACCTATCTCCCTAAACCTCAAAATCTTATCTTTTTCTTCATTCATGATTTTAATTTCAGTAAATGCCAATGGCTGTCCTGAAGATCCTCTTACATTTAGTTCTCTTCTTCTACAAGTTAGTACTGGACTGGTTTCTGTTAATCCATAACCCACCAAAACATCCACACCCAAAGATTCAAAAAACAAATCAACATGTTCAGGTAAAGCACCACCTCCATTAATTGGGAATTTAAGTTTTTCTCCACATAATTGCTTCAGAATACTTGGCCACAAAAAAGTAGAAGATAACTTATGTACAAACGATCTACTTATGACAGATATTGTCAAAAAGATTTTTGCTAAGAAGCTTACTTGATTAATTTCTAGATTTTTGATCTTTCTAAGATTTCTTTTAAAAATAGAACTGTTCTTTATCAAAAATCTAATAATTCTCTGTTTTTTAGGCGGCATTTTTTTTAAAGCCAAGAAAAATCCATCATGAATGGCCTCCCATAACCTAGGGACAGTAGCCATAACAACTGGCTTTACTTTTTTAATATCATCTTTCAAAAACTTTGGATTTGTATAAAATTGAGTACACCCGCATGAAAAAAAGAAATATTCTGCACTTCTTTCATACGAATGCCAGATAGGTAATACGCTCAAGACAGAAGTACCAGGTTCCGGATCGGCGATTCTGGCAAGATTTATAATTTGATGTAAAAAGTTTGCATGTGTTAAGGGAACACCCTTTGGTTTCCCTGTCGTTCCTGAGGTATAGAGAATACTGGCAATATCATTAATCTGATGATTAGCTTTTTCAAAACTATTATTTTTAAAATATTCTTGATCTCCAGCTTTGATAAATTCAGTCCAATTTATTAAATCTTCAAACTGTTCATCTTCTAGATTAATTAGAAATTTTAATCTTTTTTTAAGTTCATCTTTTTTATTTAATTTCAACCAGACTTCCTTGGATTGAACTATAAGTCCAACAGAATTAGAATGTTCAATAATGTATTCTAATTCTATCGAAGGTGAATTAATGCCCCTTACAGCATTAACAGCTCCTAATCGCATTAACCCTTGATCAGCTATTAACCATCTTGGTGAATTTTCGGATATTAATGTAACAACATCACCTTTAACTATTCCATAATTTTGAAAAGATATAGAAACTTTAGTGATTAAATTAGCTAACTCAGAATAAGAATATTTTTCTTTATTTTTTCCTCTTAAATCTTTAATAGCTAAAGTATCCCCACATTTAAATTTTAAATATTCCCATATTTGATCAACGTGGTTAAGATTATTTATATCTTTTCTTTTACTTAAAAATTTTTCATTTGTTGTAAGAAATTTTGCTGCAGGCCAATACGCTAAATCATTCATATTTATTATTTTTTTAAAATTTTTTTACTATCTATTCTGATACAAAATTAAAATTAAATTCTTCCTGAATGATTTTTTTAACAATTTTCTTAACGTCTTTAACATCTAAATTTTTATTGTAATCAGACATATTTGCCATTAGACAACCCTCAATACCGCAGGGGACAATTTTATTAAAATTTTGTAATTGACAATTAACATTTATTGAAAAGCCATGGATTGTTACCCATCTTTTGCATCCAATACCAATCGAAGCAATTTTCCTTTCCCCAGTCCAAACACCAGTAAGTCCCTCTTTAGCAGAGCAATCAATATTAAAATTCCGAAGAACTTTAATGATTATTTTTTCAATTTTTCTTAAATACCAATTTAAATCTTTATTATAATCATTTAGATCTAAAACCAAATAAGTGACTAACTGTCCTGGCATATGGCAGGTAACCTCACCACCTCTATCAATTTTATATACATCATGTTCATCTGATGAGAAAAGCAAGTTACTTTTATTGGATCCTCTTCCTAAGGTATAACAAAGTTGATGTTCTCCTAACCAAATTAAATTCATATTTGATTTGCCAGAAATTAATCCGTCTTGATAGTCTTTTTGTAATTTATAGACATCATTAAAAAATGATATTTTATCAGGTTGTTTAATTATCGATGTTCTATTAATCATATTTAAGTAGATTTAGGAAGTATGAAAATATTTTTTGATTTATTATGAAAATTTTAATCCATGGAAAAAATCTCGAACTCACTGGAGCAATAAAACAATATACTGAGGCAAAGATAGAAAAAGCAACACATCATTATAAGGATATCGTTAAAGAAGCAGATATACACCTTTCAATCGAAAAGAATCCAAGAGTTTCATTCCAAACAGCTGAAGTTACAATTTTTGCTAATGGTACTATTATTAGAGCTGAAGAGAAAACAGAGAATCTTTATTCAAGTATTGATTTGGTTTCAAATAAACTTTGTAGAAAACTACGAAAATATAAAGAAAGGCATAATAAAACATTACATAATAACCTTTTAAAAAATAAAAATTCTTATGCAAATACAAATGAAGAATCAGATTCTATAGGTAAAGATATATTTAATGAAGAAAAAGAGGCTAAATTACCTGAACCATCTATTAAGAATAAATATTTTGAAATGATTCCTATTTCTTTAGAAGAGGCCAGAAAACAATTAGATTTTATTGATCATGATTTTTATGTTTTTAAAAATAAAAAGAATAATGAACTACAAGTTATTTATAAGAGAACCCATGGTGGATATGGGCTAATCCAATCTAGATAATATTAAAATGTTAAATATTGATTATGAATTAAATGAAAAAATACACCCTATAATAATCAATCCTTATTTATCTTGGGATGAATTAAATGCAAACTGCCATTTAATTCAAAAATATAATATTAGGAACGTTTCTACATCTCTAAACTTTTTAAGTCATATAAAAAATGCATTAAGTAATTATAAAATACATATAAATACTTTCATTTCTTATCCATTTGCTGATGTGCCTGTTGATTTTATTAATGAATTCGTTTGCTATGCAAAAGATGCAGGTTCAAACGGAATAGAGTATACACCTAACTTTCTTAATCTTTCTAAAAATAATCTGGATACTTTCGCAAATGAAATTGAAATTATAAATGCCTCAGAATTGCCAGTAACTATTATTATTAATAAAACAAAATTACAGAAAGAACTTTTTGAAAAAGCCATAGAAATTTCTATTGAATTAGGAATAACAAATTTTCAATTTGGGGACGGTTTTGGAACTCCTATTTCTAATATTGATATTGTTGAAATATTAAAGTTTGTAGGAAATCAAAATTGTATAAAAATTGTTGGAGGCATAAGAAAACTTTCTCAAGTTATTGATTTATTTGATTCAGGTATAGATTGTATTGGAACCTCAAAATTTAATGAAATATTTAAGGAAATTAAACTCATTTAAATGTCAGGCGAAAGCAGAATAAAAGGTCTCTGTATTAAAGCTAGTCCGCTAGGTGAAAGCGGGAGATTAATAACTGTTTTAACAGATGAGCAGGGTATTATTAGGCTTGCAGCACCTGGAGCTAGACGTCCAAAAAGTAGTCTTGCAGCTGCTACCCCTTTAACATATTTAAGTTTTCAGATCTTTGGGAATAGAAGTCTTAAGTCAGTTCGACAAATTAAAATACTTAAGAGCTACAATGGATTAGGTAAAAATATTGAATGTCTTGCAGCAGCACAAGCAATAACTGAATTAACGTTTTTATTAGTAGGAAATAATGATAAGCAACAAAGTTACTTATCTAGTGTCCTTGTTCATTTGGATCGAATTTATGAATATAACAATCAAAATAAAGAA
This sequence comes from Prochlorococcus sp. AG-673-M19, assembly GCA_003211115.1. GTDB lineage: Bacteria > Cyanobacteriota > Cyanobacteriia > PCC-6307 > Cyanobiaceae > Prochlorococcus_A. The sequence goes on along the minus strand of QCTP01000012.1, from coordinate 29,120 downwards.
GACTTCAAAATGCTCTCAATGAGTATTCAATCTTTAATTCACTTATTAGCAATAGGAGGGATAAATATCCCTGTAAATTTTTGCTGCAAAACCGGCGATCCAATTATTCCTCCGATAGGGAACTGGGATTGGCAATGTCATTACTTACCTAATGAAGGATTTTCTACGATAGAGGATACAGAAAGTGTCTTAAAAGTTAATGCCTCTGAAATTGCTCTTTTACAAAGACTTCTTTTCCCAGAATTGCCAATAAAATCAAATGGATCATTATTGGGACCAAAAAAAGTTTGGCTTAGAATATTATCAATTGTTGAAAGTTGGATATCTGCACAATTAGAAAAAGAATTATCATCTCTAAAAATGTTAAGAGACTTTTACAGATAATCAAGACTTAAAAACTGTTATTAAATTAAAAGATCTCATCGTTTGCAACTTTGACTGTTAACTTTATAAATAGTTAAGAATTTTCATGTGGTTCATGTTGCCTGGTTAGGTAAAAAATCTCCCTTTTGTGGAAATGTAAGTTATGGAAATTTAACTACAGAACAATTAAAAGTTAGGGGGCATAAAGTTAGTTTTATACATTTTGATAATCCTTCTAATTCAAATGAATCTAAACCTTTATTTTTAGCAAATGATCCTGAAGTCAGTCTTCCTTACTTAATTAAATCTCAAGTTTACACAATCCCTTCTCCAAGAGCTGAAACAGAATTAAGACTTTCATTAGAGAGATTAAAGCCAGATATAGTACATGCAAGCTTAACTTTATCCCCTTTAGACTTTAGGTTGCCTGAACTTTGTAAACAAATCAACCTTCCACTAGTAGGAACATTTCATCCGGCATTTGATAAAAATAATAGAAACTTAACTGCAAGTACTCAACAATTAACTTATCAACTTTATGCTCCCTCACTCGCAAAATTTGATAGAATAATTGTTTTTTCAAAGCCTCAAAAAACACTTCTAGAAAAACTAGGAGTTAGTAAAGAGAAGCAAATAATTATTCCAAATGGTGTTGATGAAAATATTTGGCGACCCATATCAGTAAAAAGTAAAAAATATAATTTAGTTAAAAGCAAAATAGGAGAAGGGAGAATCTTTATATACATGGGAAGGATTGCCAACGAAAAAAATATTGAAGCACTTTTAAAATCCTGGCGTCAAACAAAAACCAAAAATTGCAAACTAGTAATTGTTGGTGATGGCCCAATGAAGCCAACTCTGGAAAATAGTTTTTCTAACCTAGGAAAAGATAAATTAATCTGGTGGGGAGCAGAAATGGATTTAGAAACCAGAGTAGCAATTATGCAAATCGCTGAGGTATTTTTTTTACCAAGTTTAGTTGAGGGACTATCTTTATCACTTTTAGAGGCCATGTCAGCAGGTACAGCATGTGTTGCAACTGATGCTGGAGCTGATGGTGAAGTTTTAGATAATGGAGCAGGTGTTGTGATCTCGACTGATAATGTTGTAACTCAATTAAAAACTATAATTCCAATTTTGGTAGATCATCCTTCATTCACAAAGTCTCTAGGAGAGCAAGGACGTGCAAGAGTAATTGAAAGATATACAATTAAAAAAAATATTGAGGCACTTGAAAAACTTTATTTAGATTCTATAAATATATTTAATAGTTAACGAAATTCCTTACTACGATTACTGGCAGAAACTACTGCCTCAATTAAAGCAGATCTTAAACTATTATTTTCTAGAACCCTTAGTGCAGATATTGTTGTACCTCCAGGTGAAGTGACCATATTCTTAAGCTCCGCAGTTGTTAAATTACTATCTTTTATTAGACCAACAGTTCCTAAAATCATCTCCGTGACAAGTTCTTCAGAAAGTTTTTTTTGCAATCCACCACTTAAACCTCCATCACTTAAAGCTTCAATAATTAATGCAATAATTGCCGGGCCTGAAGATGTTAATGCTAAAAAAATATCAAGTAAATCTTCGGGAAATTCATAAATTTTACTAGAGTTTTCAAATAATCTTTTTATAAATTTCTTCTGATCTTCGGTAATTTCTTGTCCCCAGGAAATTCCAGTTAAACCTTTTCCAATTGTTATTGGAATATTAGTAACTACCCTTACACATTTATGATTTGGGAATCTTTTGATAAGTTTTTCTAAAGAAACACCTGCCAAAATAGAAACCATTAAATTTCTATCATTTTTATTTTTTTCTAATTCAGTTATATTCTCAAGTTGCTGCGGCTTTACGGAGAGAAGTTTAACTTTGCAATTCCAGATAATATCTGCTTGTTTAGAATTAGCATGAAAAATATTAATATCATATTTATAACTTTTTTTAATATTTTCTAAACTTTTTTTTGTATTAACTAAACAGTAAACATCCTTTGGATTTAGTAATTTTTTATCAAATAACGGGGTAATGATAGCTTTTGCAATATTTCCAAAACCAATAACTGCAATACTACTAGTCACAGATTATGAATAAGCCGATAATTTAGATTCTCCCCAAGCGGGTTCTGGAGTTGTATTTGTTTCCAGATTATATTGGGATGTTTTTTTACTTGAAACATTAGAAGGAGATGCCTCCTCTGGGAAGGAACTAGTTACATTAACACAACTAGGTGCAAAGAGGAAAATACTTTCACCAACTCTTTCTTGATGACCATCTATAGCATATGTACCTCCTGCCACAAAATCAACAGCTCTTTGTGCTTGATCAGGATCCATCATAGTCAAATTTAGAATTACAGTTTTTCTTTCTCTTAATGCCTGAATTGCCTGAGGCATTTCATCAAAACTTCTAGGCTCCATCAAGCTTACCTCTGAGGAAGAACTTGAGATCCCAGGCATTCCAACCACATTTGATGACCTATTATTATTCATAAATTCAAATGGGTTAGAATTTGAAAGAGCATTCGAGTTTTTTTGTTTTTGTTTGAAATCATTTATACCGTTTAATTCATCCTCCGATGCATAATCTAATTCATCGAAGTCATCATCCAAATAATCATCACCTGCAACAACTGCCTTTAATCGAGAAATAAGTGACACCTTTTTAATCCTCTTGAAATTGATAAATAAGGCAAAAAAACCTTAAGTAATAAATTCATCTTTTATAAATGAATAAACCACCTATACTTAAATAACGTTACTTATAGTTTACTGCAAGTTTAAAAACAAGATTTTTATAAAATATAATTAATCACTGACTAATATAATCTATTACCAAAGATTATTGATCCTAGTCTTAACCAAGTAGAACCTGCTTCAACAGCTTCTTCCCAGTCTCCTGACATCCCCATTGAACAATCGTGAAGCTTAAGTGAATCTGCAAGGTGACGGCATTTTTTAAATAGTCTAATATTTTCTGTTGAGCTCAAACCTTTTGGGTTTATGGTCATTAGGCCTTTAATTTTGATACTTTTAAGTTTCTTAATCTGATCCCATTTTTCTATCAATATTTTCGGATTAAAACCACCTTTAGTTGGATCATCGCTTAATTTGACTTGCAACATTATTAGTGGATTTTTCTGTTCTTCAAAGGAAACATTAGAAATCTTTAATAACTTTTCTAATGAATCTACAGAATGAATATATTCAAAATTCTGTACTATTTTTCTTATTTTGTTACTCTGCAATCTCCCAATGAAGTGCCATTTTATATTTCTAGAATCTTTTAATAAGAGTTGCTTCTCAATACCTTCTTGCAATCTACTTTCACCAAAGTCATTTTGTCCTTGATTATTAACAATTTTGATTTCTTGGCTACTAAAACCCTTACTTACAGCAAGTAAATTTACATTAAGTGGTAATTTCTTTTTTATTCGCAAGTAATTTGAAATTTCCAAATTTTATAAAAAAGTTTGTCTAAATAAATTCTCCCATCTTGGGAAATCTTCTGAACCTTGTCTTCTAGCTCTTTGCAAGTTTAATTCAGACTGATTCCGAGCATCTAAATATGGTATAACTTCAAAAAAAACTTCTCTTTGTTTAATTTCAACTGAAAAAAACATTTTTTGTGCGTATAAAGTCGCATAAATATCCTTTCCCTCATTTCCTGGAGAGACTTGATACAACATTCCAAATGTTGGATGATTTAAATAACGCTCTGAACTCAAACTTAAATTTTATGTTATTTACAATGCACCATACTGTTTCCTAAGAAAAATTGCTATGCAAATAAAACATATCGATAATGAATTAAAAATAAAAGTTAAAAAATTTTTCTTATCAGAAGTTCTAAATCTATTAGTTTTTATAAGGATATTTTTTTTAGACAGTAATGAATTCGCGCCTTGATCTATTCTTAAAAATATATTTAAAAATAGTCTTTCAACCATTGTTAATAAAACATTAACTGATTTCTTAAATCCTAAACTTCTCAGATTTATTGATCTTACAGAAACTGATTTGAGTATATTTTGGAATTCTTCTTGAACTAAAGGAATAAAGCGCAATGCTAACAATAATTGGAAAAGCCATTTATCAATAGGTAATCCGGCTTTTCTCAAAGGATTCATAAACCAACTTAGTGCCCAGACTATGTCCTCTTGTAATGTTGTTAGAAGCATTAAATTCACACTGTGAATCACTGTAAATATTAAAGTTGACGTTTTTATACCTAATTCAAAAGCTTTTCTAGATAAGTTATATGGACCTAGAGTTATAAATCCTATTTTCTGAGTTGGTATTTCTAAAATACTCCAATTTTCCTGACTCTCCAAGATCAAATTCAATTCATTCGGATCTCTTAAATAACTATCAAGAGACTGTACATTTGGTGATGCTATAACTGATAAAAAACCTATTAATAATGATAAACCCACAAGAAAAACGAACGATCGCCACCATACTCTTAAGGGTAAAAAACTTATAAAAGTAAAAAATATCAAGCAAAAGACTAAACTTAATCTCCATAAGGGACCAGCCCAGATTGGAGTAATTAAAAAAATCATTACTGCAATTATTTTTAATCTACTATCAATAATTCTTAACCAACTTCTATTTCCATCAACATATTGTCCAATAGAAAACTTAGTGAGAATATTCATTAATCTTTTTGAATAATATTAATATCTTTTTTTGATGTCTCTTTTTCTAAGTCTCTTTGTTGCTTTCCTCTCCAAAGTAAAATTAATGGAGAGCCTTCAAAACCAAGATTTAATCTAATTTGTTTTTCAATATATCTTCTATATGTTATTCCAAATAATTTTGGATCATTTACAAAAAGGGTAAAAGTTGGGGGCTGGTTTTTCACTTGAGTGCCATAATAAAGTCTTCCTTGTTTCCCACTTCTTTTTGTTGGTGGACTTTTCCATCCAAGAGCCTCCTTGAGAACCTCATTTACAACTGATGTTGTAACTCTTCTTCTATGTTGAGTAACAGCACTAAGAGCATGCTCAAAAATATTATCAACTCTTTGACCAGTCAAAGCTGATATGAAAATCATTTTTGACCAATGCAAAAAATATAATTTTGATCTAAGTTCTTTTTCTACTTGATATATTGTGGAATTATTTTTCTCTACAAGATCCCATTTGTTTACAACAATTACACACGCTCTACCTTGCTCTTCTATTCTTCCTGCCAATTTCTGATCTTGATCAGTAACACCATCAATAGCATCTATAACTAAGACACAAACATTACTTCTATCAATAGATTTAAAAGCTCTATTAATTCCGAAAAATTCAGTCCCATATTTTACATTTTTTTTTCTTCTTATTCCAGCAGTATCAACAATTTTCCAAAGATGGGAATCTTTTTCAATAAGAGTATCTATTGAATCAGTTGTAGTCCCACTTATATCACTAACTATTGCTCTTTTTTCTCCACAGATAGCATTTAGCAAGCTGGATTTTCCAACATTTGGTCTCCCAATAATTGACATCATTATTTTATCTTCTACATCTTCAATATTAGAATCTTCAGGAAGTCCATCAATAACAATATCTAAAAGATCTCCCGTTCCAGAACCATGAATAGCAGAAACAGGGTAAGGTTCACCTAATCCCAATTTCCAGAATTCAGATGCCAAAGAAATACCCAAGGATGTTGATTCACACTTATTTACTGCAACAATAGTTTTACAAGCTGAATTCCTCAACCATTTTGCTATTGATAAATCTCCATCAGTTACTCCTTGATTCCCATCAACTACAAACAAAGCAAGAGAAGCCTCTTCTAAAGCTAAAAAAACTTGCGTACGAATCTCAGGAAGGAATTCACTATCATCTTCAAAAACTAATCCTCCAGTATCAACGACTTGGAATTCCTTTCCACCCCAAGAAGCATTTTGATAAGTTCTATCTCTGGTAACTCCAGGTTTATCGAATACAATTGCATCATTACTTTGGCATAACCGATTAACCAAAGTAGATTTGCCAACATTAGGTCTTCCGATTATTGCTATTGAAGGAAGAGTCAATTATTCCTCTCGGAGATTTAAGATCTAATACAACTATACTCTTAATACGATCTTTTACTTTAAACAAAAATATTTATTTGATTTCAGGATCTCCATAATGACCTTTTGCTGGATTAGAAGATGGGAAAGATAATTTAGGTAACTTACAACAATCATCTAAAGAAGAACTCGAGTCAATACTCCAATAGATCAACCAATTCACAGCAGTTGCTCTTCTTGTTCTTCTAGGGTAAAGTTCTTTGATTTTATAACCTTTAAAATTAAGAAATTTTTTTAAATTTTGTTTGTGATCTTTAGGTATAGATCTTGTCAAGTGCATTGAAGCTGATCGTTCTGAAATAATCTGAGGAGCTTTTATAAATTTTTCTGACCAATATGAGGGGGTTAAGGAACTTGATATCCATTCATCCTTAGAAGGTTGATTGTGATAAAACAGTCTTTCCCATACCAATTCACATACAAAAATATCACTTACTTTATCTTCAAGTATTAGAAACAATATTTCTCTACTTATAGGCCATTTGAATTCATTCTTTAGAAAATTATCCTTTTTCATTAATTAGGTCTTATCAAAATCAAAGAGAAATAAGGCATGGAATCCATATTATATTTCGAAGCATTTTGGATAAGTTGATCAGACATCCCTACATTTAAAGCGATTAAAGCTTTATTAATGATTTTCTCTTTTTCTAAAATTTCTTTAACTAAAGTCCATCTTTTCCCAACTTTCATTAATGCTAAAACTGTTTTATTTAATTTTATCTGAATTATTAGAGCTTTTAATTCTAATTTAGAAGAAGGACATTCTTTTATTATCAAAGTCTCGCCTTTCTTAACTAAATCAAAATTACTTAAAGCTGCTGCTGCTGAGATAGATGATATCCCTGGGATAGTCATTGTGATTATTTCAGGATAATTATTATTTATTATTTTCAAAATATTAGAGGAACTTGCATAAAGAGAAGGATCTCCAAGACAAAGTAAAGCAACAGATTTGTTATTTCTAATAGATTTTACAATTATATCGACAGCACTTGACCAGATTTGATCTGGATCAAATTCTTGCCTTGCCATTGGAAAAATAATGGGTATTTTTTTCTTGAATTTGATATAGTCTTTGACTATTCCCGCAGATGAACTCTTTCTATCATCACTTGAAATTGGGAAAACTATAAGTTTTGCTTTTTTAATTGCCTGAACTGCAGCAATAGTTAGCAAAGAACTATCTCCAGGACCAACCCCAACTACTGTTAATGATGCAAGATTAGTTTTAAAACCAAAAAGATTTTTTAGAGTTTTTTTAAATCCCATAATTTAATAAAAAAATTCACTTAACTATGAATTCTTGGTAAAGCAAAAGTTTGGGATAAGATCTCCGATTCAATATTAGATAATTCTTCTAATCTTTTATTAGTTTCGTTCTTAGAGAATTTAGTCTTTGCTAGTTTCCAATATATTCCAAAATGTCTTGCCTCACTTTCAAGCAAAGACTTATAAAGTAACTTGAAAGATTTGCACTCAGAATTCAATGCTAATAAACTTAATCTTTCATGACTTCTTGCCTCAATAAGTCCTGCTATTAAGAAACTGTCTAACATCCTATAAGGTTCCTCTTTTCTGATGCATTTAGCCAATTCGGCTCCATATGGGGGAGGCTTTAGAGCTTTAAGGGAATGACCAAGATCCTTTAATAAAAATAGTATTTTTTCAAAATGCTCTAACTCTTCCCTTGCTATAGGGCTCAAAACTTCTGCTAGATCTGGTTCAGATGGATATCTAAACATTAATTGAATTGCAACTCCAGCAGCTTTTCTTTCACAATGAGCATGATCAATAAGTATCTCAATTGGATTCGATAAAGCTAGCTTTAGCCAATTTTCTGAAGAAAATGAGGATAAATATTTAATATTTGAATAGGGCCTTTTAAAATCTACTAGCATTTACTTATTACTACTTAAAAATTCAATTATTCCTTCAAGAGCAAGAAAATAACTTGTAATACCAAATCCACTAATTATTCCTATTGCTTTGTCTGTAAGAAAAGATTCTTTTCGAAATTCTTCCCTGCTAAAGATATTTGAGATATGTAGTTCTACAAATGGAATTTTTGATCCAATTAAAGCATCTCTTATAGAAATTGAAGTATGAGTGAAAGCTCCAGCATTTATTAGTATTCCTTTGATATTTTTAACTGAGGATTGTATTTTATCAACTATTTCACCTTCATGGTTACTTTGAAAGCATTCAAGATTAATACTTTTTTCTTTGGCAACTTTAGTTAAATCATTTTCAATATCATTCAAAGTTTTATTTCCATATATATCAGGTTCCCTAGTACCAAGAAGATTAAGGTTTGGCCCATTTATCAATAAAATATTCATCAGCAATTAAGTCTTTTCTTTTAAATGCTATCTAGAAAGAAACAAAAAAACCAAAACATTTTCACACAAAGTGACCATTAACTGATAAGTTCAAATAGTGTGGGTCGGTGCCCGAGTGGTTAAAGGGGGCGGACTGTAAATCCGCTGGCTCTGCCTACGTTGGTTCAAATCCAACCCGGCCCACTTTTTTTTCAGCCCTTGTAGCTCAGCGGTAGAGCACTCCCTTGGTAAGGGAGAGGTCTCGGGTTCAAGTCCCGACGAGGGCATGAACAAGAAGTATCTCCACAACTGAGTTTATAAGAATTCAAAAAAATAAAATAATTTTAAGGCCATTAAATAAAAGCGAATTAGAGCAGAAATTAGAGCATAATTATTTCTTATTAAAATAATTGCTTCTCTTGGTAAGGGATAGGTCTCGGTCTCATGTCCCCAAGAGGGCATAGCCCTAAAGCCTACTCCTGCAAATCTTCCCAAGAGATTAGAAAGGATAAAAAAAATTTGCAGATAACTAAACATAAACAAATTAGAGTTGAAATCAAAACATAATTATTAATAAAAATTATTTCTAACGTTAATGAAAAATCTCTTGTTTAATTTCAGGCGAAGGCTCATGTAGATAAAACCATATCAATAACTCTAAAGAATTAAATTAAGTAAAATATTCCTCAGAATAAAAAAAGATATTTGATTGAAATCTTTATTGGAATGACTCCTTTGATTAATTATTTAGTTTTATCAAACTTTCCAAACTCTGAATTCCTATGAAACTCTAGAAATTCAGGATCTGGTTGATAAAAACTCCCAGGAATTAATGGTGAAATACTCTTATTTTGATAAATTCCAAGTAAGTGTTGATCTTGAAGTTTTGGATGAACTAAAACCTTCATCTCTTCAGATATTGTCCACATACCTTCGTCAAACATTCTATGCAAATCAATAGAAAGGGCTAATCCATTTGAAGGAATGTTTGGCCCATAATGCGGCTCTCTTTTGGGTTTTATATGAGCGGCTTCCAAAATTATTTTATCTCCATAAACAATTGACTCTTCTCTAAGACAGCACTTTGATCCATAAGCCTTCATAACCAATTCTCTAAATTGAGCCTCTGATAAAATTAGATCAACTTTTGCAGTACTAGGTCTTTCATCAGAAAAAGATTCAATAATATCCTCTTCGATAATTACCCTCTTATCAAAACTTTTCAATGATTCAAATTTTGTATTGAAAATCTTATCAATAACTTTGTCTTTTACAATTTGGGGTTTTTTAAATTTTTCATTTAAATAAACATAATTCTCATCTAAATCAGTCACTGAAAAAGATTTATATTCCTCACTATCATCTGACTTACAACAAATAAAAAACACATCTCTGTCTAAATCTAAATCTTTATCAAGGGATTTAGATCTATAAAGTCTTTTTTCATCGTGATCTCTGTTTAAGTCTTCTCGTGAATTAATGTGATATTTCGCATTATGCCAATCATATTTTCGTGAAATTATATTCCCTTGAGGTGTTATTAAATTTACCAACGTTATATCATTATGGAATTTGGCTGAGTGCTGAGGAAAGAATTCATAACAGTCTTTAGGAATTAGGATGAATTTCCCCCTCCGATTAGGAATATTTCCAGAATATCCACTCTCATTTGATTTAAGTTTTTTTATAAAAAATTCCATATTTTATAATTTAATTTGAAATAATTTATTTGTCATGAAACATAATAATAAATTTTTCCAATGTCTATTAACTCTCTAAGTGGAAATATTTTTGCTATTTGCTTAAACCATTGCGACTTAAATTAAGGATAACTTATTATGAATCTGCTAGTTATGTCTTAATAAGCACTCGAACTGTTCTTTCATAATATTGATCATATTTTTTATTATCAAGATAATTATGAATTTTTAATTTAAATAACTTGAATATAAATAATTTCACTATTAATCTTTATCTATTCTTTTGACGAAAAATATTTAGAGAAATCGTTCTTTACTAAATATGACTGATGAAATCTTAAAGAGAATTTTTCAAAAAGGACATAGAAAATCTTTGAAAGTAGTTGATCTTTTTTCAGGCTGCGGGGGCATATCTCTGGGATTTAAATTGGCAGGATTTGAAATTAAAGGTATGGTAGATTTTGACGAAGATTCTTTACTCACTGCAAAAAAAAATAATCTCTCAAAAAATATATTAAATATTGATTTATATAAAAAAGATTGGATGGATGAGCTATATCATCATATTCCACCCAATGAAATTGATATTGTTGTTGGAGGACCTCCTTGTCAAGGATTTTCACTTACTGGTCCAAGAAATTTTGATGATAAAAGGAACATACTATATAAAGCTTTATTTGATTTAGTCAAAGAAACTAAACCGAAAGCATTCTTAATTGAGAATGTAAAAGGAATGGCTACTTTATATAAAGGCCTAATAAAAAAAGAAATAATAGATAAATTTTCAGACATAGGCTATTCAGTAAATGCCAAGATTCTAAATTCAAAAGAATTTGGAGTCCCTCAATCTAGAGAAAGACTTTTTTACGTTGGGCTACAAAATGGAATTTTTGAATTTCCAGAACCTTTATTTAACTCTTCTAATTACATAAATTGCAAAGATGCTATTGATGACTTACCTTCACTTGCAGATTTAACAGAAAAAAATGTTTACGACAAAAATGAAAATAGCTTATATCAAACTCTCATAAAAGATGGATCAAAAATTTTAACAAATCATCAACCCACGAGGCATACTCAAGAAGTCATTAATGTAATTAGTCAAGTACCAGAAGGCGGAAACTATAAAGATCTACCACCAGGAGTTGGAGAGAGTAGGAAATTTAATGAGGCTTGGTCTAGATATCACAGTTTAAAACCTTCGAAAACTATTGATACAGGTCATAGAAATCATTTTCATTATCTTTACAATAGGGTTCCTACGGTTAGAGAAAACTGCAGATTTCAATCTTTCCCTGATAGCTTTACGGTTCATGGTTCAAAAACATCCCAAAATAAACAAATTGGTAATGCTGTCCCAGTTTTGTTAGCTAAAGTTCTTGCAGAGAAAATTTATGAACAAATTGAATGTAATTGATCTTTTTGCAGGTTGTGGGGGACTTTCTTTAGGTTTTAGAAAAGCAGGATTTCAAGTGCCTATTCACTTAGAAATAAACGAAAACTTTTGTAAAACTTTAGTGGAAAACTCATCACCTGAAGAAATTATTATAAATGAAGATATTACTAAATATGAAAACTATTTAAACAATGTCATTTTAAAAAAAACAACAAAAATAAATGGCATTATTGGTGGCCCGCCTTGCCAAGCATATTCAATAGCTGGAAGAAATAAAGAAGAAAATAATATGAGCGAAGATCCAAGGAATTTTCTTTTTGAATCTTTTAATTTTTTACTAAAAAATATTCAGCCAGATTTTTTTATATTCGAAAATGTTTTAGGAATGCTCTCTGCAAAACCATATGGTATCGATTTAATTTCTGAACTTACTAAAAGTTTTAATGAATCAGGATATGCAATAAATACAAATTTAAAGGATTGTGTTTTTGATATGTCTGAATATGGAGTCCCACAAAAAAGAAAAAGAGTTATTATTTTCGGCGTGAATAAGAATCTTTACAGTAATACAAAAAATAAAATAGATTCCTTTTATAGCGAAATGAGAAAGGAAAAAAAACAAATAAAAACTGTAAAGGATGCGATTGGAGACTTGCCAAAAATAAAGCCCATCAAATCAATCAATAGAATTTCTCATAAAGTAGAAAGTTCCTTTAGTGAGCATGAGCCAAGATTTCATAATGAAAGAGATATTAAAATTTTTCAAATACTCGCAGAAGATATTGAGAGTGGTAAAAATGAATTCAAATCTATTGAGTCCCTAAAAAAAATATATGAAAAATATACATCAAAATCATCTTCGGTTCACAAATATAATGTTCTTAACTGGGACAAACCAAGCAATACAATTCCTGCACATCTTCATAAAGATGGACTAAGGCATATTCATCCAGATCCAACTCAGGGAAGGTCCATAACTGTCAGAGAAGCTGCTAGATTGATGACATTTCCTGATGACTATGTTTTTAAAGGGAGTAGAACTGATAAATTCAAAATGCTTGGGAATGCGGTACCACCAAATTTTTCTGTTATTTTGGCAAAAGTAATAAAAAAAGTTTTATATTAAAGTACGAATATCTTTAATAAAAATTGTCTTTGTAATGCCGCTATCGTCGTACCGAATGCACAGAATCTATATTGCAGCGACCATGAATTATAGTCTGGGTTCTGATGATCAAGAAGAGTTGGCTTACTACAACAAAATCAGAAAAGAAATGGACGATATGAAAAAAAAACCAGTTAAAAAAGGGATACCCTTTAATTGGGATACCCCCGATGGAATTGATGAATGAACCTGAATACTTTTTTATTAATTGATGGAAGTCTTATGCTTATTGGTCTACCTTTATTGATGATTCTTAAAGGCAAAAAGAAGTCTCCCTAAGCTGTTTATTTAACTGCGAAAGTTACTCCCATAACGGCAGTAATATCTTTCTTAATAGTAGTTGTATCATAAGAACCCCAGCTGCTAACTCTCGTGGAATTTGGAACTGTGATCTGAAAAACACCAGTGTTAACTTTCTTCAATCCCCCTACCTCTGAGCCTGCCTGAAACGCGATAGCCTCGGCTCTTATCCGTGCATCTTTTGCAGCCTTTGCGAGCATATCAACTCGTTTATCAGCAAGCTTTGAATATGTGAATTCTGGAGAGCTCGGTCTTACAAAAACACCATCTCCAAGCAGTTCAGTTATCCTGCTGTGGGTCTTTTGAATTCGATGAACATCATTGCTTTGAATTTCAATACTCTGATAGGTAATCCATTCCGTTCTTATGATTTCATTTGTCTTGGGATGCTTGGTTTCATATTCTTTTATACTGGCCGGTCCAAGATAAACTTCCTGTTTAATACCATCTTCAATTCCATTGGCTTTAAGGAAATTCATAGTTTTCTTTAATGACTCTTTGTGCTTGTTGAATGAGTCGATCTGAGTCTTTCCAGTAGCTCTCACCTGAACGGACCATTTTGCTATATCACTCTCAAAACTTTCAGTGCTAGCACCTGTTACAGTGATGGAATTCTCAACCATTCTGAGCCCTCTCACAAGGATCGTGGAAGCGCCTATAAATCCTCCGATAGATAGGACAGCCATTGCAAAGACAAGTGGCGGAGTGCGGCGAATAACACTCAGTGAATCTCCTGGCAGCTTCCTGAGTTTCTTAATAATATTCATTGTCTATAGGTAAGTGTGTAGGAACTTTTTAACAGCTGAACCGAAAGAAGATTATTTTAAACCCTGATCTCAAATCCTTCAGTTCTATCTGGCCATTAAGGGAAACATCTAAGTTTGATGTGCCAATTTTGGAGTCGGTTACTAATATTGCCAAATGAAATAATTATCCGCAAGAAGTATATTTGTATTATGGAAATAGTTTTTTAAAGCTAAACAAAATATCTGAATCTGCTTTTTAGAATTATTTTTAGGTAAAAAAAAAGACCCTTGCGAGCCTAGGTGATGGGGATTTCTATCATGGCAAATAAAACAGAAACATACAACCCCACCTAAGGTAAGAAATATTACAGTCAAACACCATATGTAGTGCTATTATTTTAGTAAGCTGGGTGATGGGGATGATCTAGCTTTTAAAAGGGCGTAGCTAACGCCCTTTTTTATGGATATAATTTCGTAATAGCTTCTTTTTGTTCTTGTTTTTTTATTTCTTCAGCATCATAAACAGGACAATTATTTTGATTAAGTGATGAGAAAAAATAACTCTTTTTAAAACGTTTGAATATAGGAGTAAGTAATAGTAAGCGTTTCATTTCAAGTAACTGTAAATAACATTTGAGTCATAAATCATAAATATGGCCTAAACTCTCAATTAATAGTTTTACTGCTAGATCTTCAAACATAGCTTTTGATTTACCTTCTAATACCCTGCTCAATAAGAATTACACTAGTTGGATCATCTTTGTATACACCTTTTTATAAGCAAATAATTCCCCATTCTTTATTCTTTTCTATATTTTCTTCGCTTTCATGAACCGCAGCCCATTCTGCAAAAGAACACTTGTTTTGAATGTGAAAAAAAGTAGTTTCAAGAGATATAAGAAAGGAGCTAATTGCCCCTTATTTTAGATCGACTGTCATTATTAAGAAAAGACCGGCGGATAAGGTGTTTGTCCATTCATTAAAGCTGTGTCAATTGGCTTGCAGATATTCATCAACGCATCTTGTCCAAAACCCGGGCCAGAAGGGCCATCAATAAATTCTTGAAATTCTTCTGCAGAAATTCCCTCTTTTACTTCCCAAAAACAATATACAGGACCTGTTTTAGTGACCGCATTAGCAGAATGATTAAAAAATCCTTTTTCTTTATTAGCTGCTACTGCATCATCCCAACCACCACCTGGTGACATTGCTGCATAAGCTGTTTCCCACCATTTTTCAGCTTTTCCTACCTTAAATTCATGATGAACAATATAAAAAGTTGAAGACATAAAAAAATATTTGCGCTCATATTTAATTTACTTCGAATAAGTAAAGGGAAAATTAATTTATTTTGAATTCCTAAATAATATAGGGGCATAAAAGCCCATGCGATCAACTATCAATAAATACAATCTAAATCAGAATCCAGATATTGCTTCATAAAAATAAGCGTCTGGGAGTATTTCTTTCAAGGGTTCAATCTCCTTGGCAGGGCCTTGAACCTGCACAGTAATATCTGACACTTCAAAAAGCTTGGGAATCATATGTCCCATATTCTTTAGATGAAATAAAGCGGCAGCACCATCTTTATATGCCTCTCTTACATAAGCCTTGTCTGACCCGCATGTAGTGATATTAAAAAAAAGACAGTCAGGTTCATTAGCTTTTGTCAGTACCAAAATTTCTTCTAAAAGGGCTATGCACTGATCCATCTTCCCATCTTTGATTGCGAAATGAGGATGAATTGAGACCATAGTTGTATCGAGAGACATAGATTTATAGATATTGCTCTTATCTTTCTAGCAATGAATATTTATTACTAAATTAAAAATATGCATTAGTAAACAAAAATTAAAAAGATTAAAAAATTGTCTATCACATAGCTCATGTTGAATATGTGCCATCACTTTCTCTTCTTTCCTTAGCTGAAACAATTTCATCTACTATATTTTCGATCATATATGTACTTTTTATCCCAATGCATTTTTGATTAGATATGTTCTTTATGTCAATTTGATTTAAGTCAATTACTTCACAGCATTCACATTTAATATCTATTCTCTTACCACGATAAACATCCAAAGCTCTTGAAAAAATCCATTGTTGTACACCCATATTTTCCCAGCGATCAAAATTAGACCATTCTGAAAAATCCTTATCAAGAGTTCCCATTAATCCTTCAACCTCATTTACCTTAAATAAAAGAGTATCTTCTCTTGAAGTTTGATTTTTACCAATAGTATTTATAGCATTCTTATACATTAAATAAGTTCCTTCAAAGCTTTAGTTGGTATTAAAGAAGGATCTAAATTTCTGAGGATTTCAAAATCCGAGAAATCAAAACCAGGGCCTACAAAACAACTAGCTAGAGTAAATGCTCCACTACTTTTAGCAGCCTGCCAATATCCAGATGGGATCATTTGAATAGGATTATTGGAATCTATCCTTAGTTTTTTTAACTCTTTATTTCCATCATCAAGACACCATAAATTAAGAGGTGCACCTTTAAGATAAATCCATATTTCATCGGCAGAATTAACTCTATGCCAAGTACTCATTTCATTCTTGCGAAGCATATAGTAAATACCTGTTATATTATTTCTTACTTCACCATCTTTTCTTGTTACATAACTTTCACTTCGCAATATTTCTCTAAACCATCCTCCTTCAGGATGAGGTAATAATTTGAATTGTTGAATAATTTCAGAACTTTTTTTATCCAAATTAACCTTTTATAAAATATTTTAGTTAAATAGACCTAAATGATATGTAAAGGTATCGGTGGAATTGAATCTACCGATTATCACCCCGATATTAAGAGCCAAAAAATAAAATAAAATATTTTTCATTTTTTGGAAGCTTTAACTAATTTCTTGTAAAGTTCTTCAGAAATTGTTTGCATTATTAAAAATTTTTTATCAAGCTAATTATTTTTATCCATATTTTTTGTCGTCAGCTATACGGATAAATACTTAAAAAATAGTTATTTAAAATGACTTCTATAAGTTTTTCTAATATAAAAAAAGGAAACCCTATAGAGATTTCCAAGAAATTCGTATAATTGAAATTAACTTAGGCACATAAAACCGACAAATCAACAAAATTCTTACTTTCATCTGCTAATTCCGTCATTATTCTATTAAGCCACTCAGAAGTACTTTCGCAATAACCTACATTAACAACAGTTTTTATTGTTGTTTTTTCTTCATTTCTCATAAAAATTTAGATATATTATTTTTCAAATTAACTCGTAATATACTTTATGAGAATAAGTCTTAATTACTATCAAAGCTAAATAGTCGCAATTAATACCAATTATATTTTCTTAAATATAAAAATTGAATAATTTCATTGACATTAATAACCTTTCAAGTTTTTCTAGATAAAATTAGTTACTTAACTTATGAATAACATCAAAATCGAAGAGTTGATGAAAGTAAGATTTGATGGAATTGCAAACAGATTAGGTCATTTAACAAAAGGAGAAAGCGAGTCTTTATTATTAGAACATCTCGAGTGGCTAGAAGGTGGATGGGAAACAGAAGAAATTTTATTTTTAAAAAAACCAAATAAAAAATGGTGGTTTTAAAAGTATTTTTTAAAAAATTTAAAGAGAATATTTTTTCTTCTTTTTTAAAATTTTATTTAAAAATTTTTCTTAGGTTTATTGGTAATGTCCAAGAGGTCCAGGACCGGATCCAATTTTATATGATTTCTGTAAAGATCTTTCAATAAATAGTTTTGCCCTTTTAATTGATTCTATTAAATCAAATCCTAAGGCCTGATAACCACAAATTCCAGCACTTAAAGTACATCCACTTCCATGAGTATTTTTGGTATTTACTAATTTATTAGTAAACCATTTTCTTTTTCCGCTGACATCAAAATAAAAATCTTTACCTTGCATATCTTTTAATCCACCACCTTTTATTAAAACTGCTTTAGCTCCAAGTTCAACAATATGTTGTGCAGAAAGCTCAATATCTTCCTTATTTTTAATATCCAAGTTTGATAAAAGATTTGCTTCAAAAATATTGGGAGTTAATAGATCGGCAATTGGTAAAAGTAATTTTTTATACGCAGAAACTGCAGAATCCTCAAGTAATTTAGACCCAGTTCTAGTTACCATTACTGGATCAATAATTTTGGGGATAGAATAATATTTTAATTTTGAAGCTGTATTTTTAATAATACTTTCGTTTAGCAGCATTCCTGTTTTTAGAGCATTAATATTAAAATCTGCGAATAAAGTATCAATCTGACTTATTAAAGTATCTTTCTTTACAGCTTCAACGCATTTTACTTCCAAACTATTTTGAGCGGTTATACATGTAACTGCAGAGCATCCATGAACATTTAATGCCATAAAAGTTCTTAAATCTGCTTGAATACCGGCTCCTCCTCCAGAGTCACTACCACCTATAGAAAGCGCAATTTTTGAATACATAAAATTATTTAAATTTAAAAGTTTATTTTATTTTATAAGTAATTTGAATATGCATTAAAAAAATCTAATTCCAATTCCATTGCCCTCTTGTATAAATAATTTGCTTGCTTGATATCATATACCTCTTTAGAAGAATCAATAAGATTTTCAAGAGATCTTGCTAAATTATCAAAGCTTGCATCTGAGTAAGTAATTATCCATTCTTTGTAAGGATTATTTAAAGTATTGTTTGATAATGCCTTACCTATCCAAGAATATAAACGCATACAAGGAGTCATCGCAAACATTATCTCAACAGCACTTTGTTTTTTTGAAACTTCGTCTAAAAAGTCAGTATAATTTTGAGTTACTGATTTTATATAGTTATTTGTTAAATCAATATCCCATTCTTTTGCATATGTCTCATGAAGTATTAATTCCTCTGATACCCCATCAAAAAGTTGTTTTAAAACTTTTATTGAATTTTTATCTTTGGATTTAGAGATTGCTAAACCATATGCTCTAGAAAAACTTTCTAAGAAGAAATAATCTTGGGCTACATATTCTTGAAATATATTTTTTGGCAGGTTTCCATTTTTGAGACCTTGAACAAATTTTGATTTTAAGCTTAATATGGCAAGCTCATAATTACTTTCCCATAAAGTATTTGATGTAGTCATTAATATAATTATTAAATAAACAATTTATTTAATAATTATATTAATTGAAAAAGATTAAATCAAAATTCATAGATAATTAAAAGTTTTTTTATAATTAAAAAAACTTCAATAAAATGCAAGAAATAAATATTTTATGGTTTAAAAAAGATTTAAGAATAGAAGATAATGAAGCTCTTATAGAATCTTTAAAAGTAAGAGATATAATTCCTATTTTTATCATTGAAAAAGACCTATGGATGCAAAACACTCATTCACATAGACAATGGCAATTTTGCAAAGAATGTCTTATAGATTTAAGAAATTCACTAAAATTAATTGGTCAACCTTTAATAGTTAGGACAGGAAAAGTTCTTGAAATTTTTGAAGAAATATCTCATAAATTCAATATAAAGGGGATTTATAGTCATCAAGAAACTGGTGACTATTTTACTTACAAAAGAGATCAAGAAGTTAGAAAATGGGTTTCAAAGAAAAAAATAATTTGGAAAGAATATTTACAATTTTCTGTATTTAGAGGAAATCTTAATAGAAATAATTGGTCAAAAAAATGGGCACAAAATATGGAGAGAGAATTATTTCTAAAACCAACAAAAATTAATCCAGTAGCATTCGACATAGGTGAAATCCCACCAGATGATTACTTTGGTTTTAAGGAAGATTGTTGCAAAGGCAGATTAAAAGGTGGCAGAAAAAAGGGGCTTGAAAGAATGGAGTATTTTTTCAGTAACAAATTAAATTTTTACTCAAAAGATATTTCAAGCCCAGAGAAAGCATTAGATAGCTGTTCAAGACTATCTCCTTTTATAAGTTGGGGGTGTATTTCATTAAAAGAGATTTTTTATAAAGCAAATTTAAATCATAATAATAATTCAAAAATGTTAAAAAGTAGATTAACTTGGCATTGTCATTTTATCCAAAAACTTGAGAGTGAACCAGAATTAGAATTTAAAGAATTTCATCCCTATTTTCAAAAAATCCGAAAAAAAGATAATTATTTACTTAACTCATGGAGTGAAGGGGAAACGGGTTTCCCTTTCATAGATGCTTGTATGAGATCCTTAAATTTTAATGGATGGCTTAATTTTAGAATGCGTGCAATGCTGATGTCTTTTGCAAGTTATAACTTATGGATACCATGGCAAGAATCAGGATCAGTATTGGCAAGCAAATTTGTTGACTATGAACCTGGTATTCACTGGAATCAATGCCAAATGCAATCAGGTACAACCTCTATTAATATAAATAGAATTTATAACCCTATTAAGCAAGGTAAAGATCATGATCCTAAAGGGATTTTTATTAGAAAATGGGTTCCAGAAATAAAAAACTATCCAGATAATTTCATACATGAACCTTGGCTGATGGAAAAATTTAATTCAATTGCGTATTCAAATTCAAAATATACAAAACCAATAATCGACCTCTTACAAACTTCAAAAATTGCTAGAAAAAAGATTCAAGAAATAACTCAAAAAGATGGTTATTGGGATATTTCAAAAGAAATTTATTTAAAGCATGGATCTAGGAGAAAGCCATTAATTAAGAGGAAAAATTTTTCTAAACAGAGAGATTTAAAGCTTAAAGAAGAACATCAATATGAATTAAATCTTAAATTATAAATTTAATTTATTAAAAAATAAATTAAACTTTGATAGCTATCCAGAACTTATTTTAAAAAACAAATACCTTATTTTTAAAATCTTCAAGTTAAATAAGTTACAAAGGAAAATCCACGATCCTAATTACCAGGCTTTAATGTATAAAAATTAATTATTATAAATATGAAGAAACCAACAATTGAACTTAAATCAACAGAATTTACTGAAATTATAGAACTTGAAAGGACAGTTACTCCGGACGAAGAGAAAAGAGTTGATCACGTTTTTGTTAGAAGAAGAAAAATTTGTAAGCGCCATCCTGAAGGATTTGCTACCGAAGAGTATGCAAGGTTTGATATTACATGGCCAGAAGAAGTCAAGGAAGAAATAAAAGAAGATATTCAAGAAGAAATTACAGTTAATTCTTAGTAATGATGTCTAACAGATTCGAATGGGACGATACCAACAGTTCAGGAATTTGGTGGAGTACTAATGTAAGTATTAGAGATGAATGTATTTTGCTTAAAGAGGATACAGAATGTGACGACTCTGATATTGTTGAATTACTAAGAAGTATTGCTAATAATATTGAAGAAAATGGACTATAAATCTTTATAAAATTATTTTTTGAATTTACCTAAAAACTTTCTAATCTTTCAACTGAATTTAGTAATTTAATTGTGATTCCTTTTTCACTCATAGAATGACCAGCATCATCTACGATAATCAACTCTGAATTTATTAATTTTTTACTAAGATCCCAAGCACTCCTAACAGGACAAACTACATCGTATCTTCCTTGGATTATCCTAGTTGGTATAGATTCTATAATCTTTATATTTTTCAAAATGAAATCATCTTCTAAGAAGATGTTATTGATAAAATAATGACACTCTATTCTTGCAAAAGCATCTGAAAAGGAATTAGTTTTACTTCTACCAACATTAAAATCTCTTTTAATAAGATGGCTTGTAGAAAGCTCCCAGTTTGTCCAGGCAGCAGCAGCTTTTGATCTAAGTTCAATATCTTTAGATGTTAAATATTTATAAAAAGAAGCTATTAAATTCTCCCTCCCATCCTTAGGTATTACAGAGATATATTTTTCAAACTCATCGGGAAATATCTCACTTGCACCATATTGATAAAACCATAATAGTTCGAATTTTCTACACAAAAATATTCCTCTTAAGGTCATACTTTTAACTTTTGATGGATTTTTTATTGCATAAATCAAAGCTAAAGTAGAACCCCATGAACCTCCAAATAAATGCCAAGAATCTATATTCAAATTTATTCTTAATTTCTCAATATCACTTACTAAATCTCCTGTTGTATTTTCTTTTAATTCTGAAAAAGGTCTTGAATTCCCGCAACCTCTTTGATCAAATTGAACAATATCAAATTTTTCTGGATTGAAATATCTTCTATATCTTGGTTGACTTCCCCCTCCAGGACCCCCATGGATTACTAATATCTTTTTACCATTTGGATTACCAGATCTTTCCCAATAGATAGAATGGATTTTACTTACTTGTAAAAAACCTTTTTCTCTTGGCTCTATTGATGGAAATAAATTTTTTTCTTCCATTTTATAAAATTAATTTATTTTAATTAGAAATTTTATATTATCTAATAATAAACATTGGTTACTATAAAACCATAAAAAAAGAGGGCTGTTATTACAGACCTCTTTTTTATTTGTTATTTCCTACTTTCAGGATTTAAAAAATACATAATATAAAGTTCATTTACTCATGAGCTTTAAATACGTGGGTTAGGGGATAATTCTCGATAATTTTAGTCCCTTTTTGTCGCTAGTAATTATAGAGCGAAGTCTTATCAGACTAATTGATTGAACTTTATTTTTCGAGTAATCCCATTATCAGGAATACGCTTCCTATATTTGTAAATTTGCTAAATTTCAGGCGGAATTTCAATCACTTAGATTGCCTCCTAACTCAACATCTATAAATTACTCCTATCTTTATTGCATGTAAATCAGTAAATATGCTGATTTACTTTTTTTTAGAATTATACGAGAATTTTAATGATTTATTTTTTATAAGATATTAAAATTTCATGAAAAAATTAAGTTGAAAAAGTTTTAACTTTTTTCAGTTTCATAGAGAAGAATGCTCTCAATTAGCATCAGATCACTATCTTTTAATTTATAGTTTCCTATTTTCCATTCTGCAAACTTTATACAATCATCAAGAGATGGATCTGCATTTCTATATTTTTGCCAATCTCGTATCCAATCTGCTAGAGCATAAGTAACTTTTGTTGTAAGCATTTTTTACCAATCTGGATAAATTGAATCTTCTCCAATAGGCTCCTCATAAAATTCCCCTTTTTTTAAACCTTTTTTATATTTATCAATAACCTTCTGATAGGAAGATATGGAAGGTATTAAATCTCCAACGTAAATAGGTTCCATTAATATTTTTACTAGTTTATTAATTATTTTATATAAAAATCAAAGAAATAATTAACTTTTAAATTATTTTCCCATAGCTTTTCTAAATTTTGCAGCTTCATCTAAACCTTCCATTATTGTAAATGTAGAATTCTTTGTTGATTTTTGTCTTAATTTTGAAAGCTCTTTATATTCTTGAGACTCAAAAGCTTCAACTGCTGCCCTCATGGAAGTAAATTCACAAATAACAGCTAAATTGGAATCTTCAGTCCGTTCCTTACCTAATGGTTCTGTATCTTTGGCGAAGACTTCCCCTCCAACATGTTTTAACCATGGACCAACTTTATTTACATATTCATCAAATAATTCCTGGTTAATTATTCTTGCTGTTGATACCCAGTAACCTTTTGCTCCTTTCTTATCCATAAAATAAAATAATCTTTACACTCACTTTAAATATAATTTATAGATTAGGATCTATTCTTAATAAAAAATTTTATTAATTTAAACCGATTTAAATAAAAACAATTATTGAATATAAACCCAAATAGGATTAACTTTTAAAAAGAGCACTAGTTATTAATTATCTATAACTAATATGGATTTCATCAAGAAAAACAAAATTCTTACATTAATGGCAGTCATAGCTATCTTATCCTTTCTTTTAGAAAAAGCAGGGATTATTCACCCTTAAAAATATTTAAACTAAAATTTCTAGATAACAAAATTGAAATTAATGAAATAAATAAACCACAAGAATTGCTGCGACAATTAGTATTGGAGATAATGCTGTAAACATTAAAGTCTTGAAATTCAGTTCCATTACAATTAAATAAATATATAAACTAAGTAAAGAGTACTTTTAAGTATTGGCAATAAGTAGAATTTAAAATGTTTAGATATGCAAAAAAAAATGAATAAAAAAAGATACCAGGAAGAATATGAAGAAGGTTCTAATTTACTTTGGCCTAGCGAAGAAGAGGATGAAATCACCAGAAAATTTTATAGAGATTTATCACACCTATCTAAAAAAACAATTCATAACAAAAATAAAAAGTTGAATTTATTACAACAAATTTTTAGAGTATTTACTGGAAAGGGAGGTTAGTAAAAAATAAAGAGGAACCGATTAGAAAATTTTAGCTTGATTTATTTATTAAATAAAAAAATATGCATACTCCAAATAACATAAGTAAAAAAACTATAAAAAGTTTTTTTCTTTTAAAACCTAAAATTTTTATAACTATAACTTTTATTCCATTTCTTTACTTATTTGGTTGGATATTATCGCAGCCATTTTTATTATTAAGTTTAAGCAAAGAAAATTTATCCTTAATAGGAACAATATTTTCATTCTTATTATTTATTTCCTTAATGCCTAAATGGTTTGATTATCGATGGCAAATAAGAAATACTTGGTCAACACTTGGTTTAAATAATAAAACTTTATTGAATAATCTTTTATCTTTTTCTCAAGGGATTATTTTTGCTTTAATATTATTAATTTTAATTTTGATACCATTACTCAAAAGTAATTACATCGTTTGGTTAGGAGGCTTATCCTCAGAGATAATATTGAATGGGATTTTACTTACGTTAGGCATTGGGTTTGCTGAGGAAATAATTTTTAGAGGATGGCTTTTAGAAGACCTAAAACTTCAATTCGGAATAAAAGTTGCCTTAATAAGTCAATCAATAGTTTTTAGCCTTGTTCATGTAGGATTCAAAATACCATTTTGGAATACATTAGGCACGCTTATAGGTTTATTCACTTTAGGAATTCTTTGTTCAATAATAAGGTTAAAAGATGAGGGATCATTATTTGGAGCTATTGGTCTACATGGCGGACTTGTCGGTATTTGGTTTATTTTAAATAATGGTTTAATAAATATCTCTAAAGAAGCACCAGGTTGGTTAGTTGGTTATGGTACACCTAACACAAATCCATTAGGTGGTTTGTATGGAATTTTTCTATTATTAATTTCTTGCATTTTTTACTTTTTAAAATTTAAGAATCAGATATTCAAATATATAAAGTAAATAGGATTCGTTTTCTAATTTATATTAATTTCGCTAAATTCAACAATGAATTTATACTTTCTAACCTTTTTTAGCTTTAATAATAATTCTTTAAGAATCTGGTAAGCAATCATCCTGTAGTGATAATGCATAAGAATATTCTTCATTAGTGAAGCAATGCATTTTTCAATCTTAGATTTTGGATCATAATTACTCATATTAATTCATCTAGTAATTTTTTGAAATGTAAAGTTTGCTCTTAAATAGCTATAAATACTGATGTCTTTTTATTTAAAAATTGTCAGATTTAAATAAAAGTTTAAATATTAAATTATGAACTTAGAGGCAGGATTTCGATTCATTATTTTTTTGGCTTTATTTGGATTCACTAATTATTTGATTATGCTAAAAAGATATGAAAATGACCTCAAGAAAAGAAAAATGATTCAAAAGAATAGAATTGCAGTTTTATATCCTAAAGGAACTTTTATAAATGCATAAATTTATAAAACATAACTATTAATAATTTAATTTTTAAATTTTATAACTTATATAGGGATACATTTTAAAATGAATAAATTCGTTTCTATAAGTAAAATTAATTTTCATTAAAAATTTATTTACCATTTAGGGTTAGTTTTTCGCCATCCTTCATTTATTAAATTTTTCCAAAATAATCTTGCATCATCAATCTTCATTTCTTTTCTCGTTTTCATTAAAGGTGGATTTTCACCATGAATACCCATAACAATTCCCTCTTCAACAAACATATATTCGATCAAACCCTTTTTATTATTGTTTTTTTTATAAAAACGAATTACTCCAACATAATTAGAATCAATTAACCAAAAATCATTTTCTTTTTTCATTCTTTAGAAAGTTTAATGAAAAGAAATCAAATAAAATATATCCATAAAATAATCTAATTTAAATATCGAAAGTTAAAAAATATTTTCATCAAAATTAATTTAAATAATTTAATATTTTCTCTGTCGATTTTTCTTTAATTCTCCTCTTTTTTTTTTGGAATCAAGTCTTCTTTTTTGAGAAGCTTTAGATGGTTTAGTGGCTTTCCTAACTTTAGATGTATTTTTCAATGAATTTCTGATCAGCGAAGAAATTCTTACAATAGCCAGTTGTCTATTTAGTAATTGATTTCTTTGATCCTGGACGGCAAGGCAAATAGATTTATTGACTAATTTGTTTTTTAAATTTTTCATTATGACTATCTTTTGATAATCATTTAATACTTTTGATTCATTGATATTAAAGATTATTTCTACTCTAGAATCAGTTTTATTTACTTTTTGACCTCCAGGACCAGATGATCTAGAAAAACGCCATTTTAATTCCCTTGAAGGGATTACTAATCTGGGTGTAATAATTAAATCCATTTTTATTTTTTAAAACATTCTCAATTCTTATCCGAATATCCTTTTACATTACATTACCAATTAAAAATAGTTCGGGAAATACATGCCGGTTTAGTTGGGTAAACCGAAATTCGGTGTATTTGCCGTATGAATTTCTTCGGTTTATATCCTTACAAGATTCAAATATTTGTAGGATATTGGATTTGTACTTAATTTAAAGGTCACTATGTACTCAATGTTTGATCTTCTTTTTGAAACTCCTTCATATCGCCCAGTATATGTTATTTCTGATAGCGAGATGAAAGAACTAAAGAAAAACCAACATCAAGAAGAACTCGATGAAATTACAACCCAAAGAAAAAGACTTGAAGATGCTTTTAAGTCTCAATTAAAACATCTTGAAGAAAGAGAGAAAGAAGTTAAGAATGAACTTAAATTACTTTCTGAAAGTAAGGGGAAAGCTTAGTTATTTTTTCAAGAAAATCATTAGTAATTAAGACGGTTATTTTTAACCGTCTTTTTTCTTAATTTTTAATAAATTTATTTAACCACGAATTTATAAAATCTAATCCATAATAAAAGTATGAATAAAAATAATGAACAAATAAGAATGTTTTTACCTTTTAGTTGGATAATTTGTGCTGTTATATCTTTCGCATATATTAATGCTCATTTAATAAACACTTAATTTGAATGGATAAATTATCAAAAGATCAATTACTAGCTTCTTCTAGTGGATGGGTAGCATCTTTATTAAATTTCTTACCAGGAGTTGGAGCTGGTTATTTATACCAAAGAAGATGGTTGCCATATTTCATTACTACAGGAGCAGTAACTGCATGGTTTGCTATAGGAATAATTTTGCAAGGTGATAAAGAACCAACTCAAATAGAACGATTGATAGGTATCGCAGGCTTATTTCTTATATCAACAGTAACAGTAGTAGAAGCTAAATTAGCTTTTAAAAAAGCTGTAAAAATAGTTTCTATTAAAAAAGAAGAAACTAAAACTTCTGTTAAGAAAGGATGGTTTAAATAAGTAAATAAATTTATTTCAACCTTCTAAAAACTAATTTGTTTTTATAATAATCATTTATTTTTCATTTTTGGAATATATGAATCTTCAACAAAACTTCTCAAGCTAAACATTAAAACTGTTATTGATAAAACAGGGAAAATTACATAAATAAAATCGCTCATAATTACTGAATCTTGGCTTAAAAAAATGTTAGATAAATACTCAGAAACATTCATATCAATCATAAAATAAGTATATTTAAGTATTAGCAATCAATTCATTTTTTGAAAATATTTTTAATCCCTTTTCAAAATATTTGTTTTTATAATATTTTTTCCAATCATCAAAGCATAAAGGAGTTGGGGATAAAAGTTAATTAGTTTTAGTTAAATTTCTTAAATAAAAAATATCAATTATAAAAAAATAAAATTTCTTTTTCTTTAAGGCCTTCCCAACCGGAATCAATTAATAATTGATTTAAAGTTTCTTTATCAAAATGCTTTGAACCTGTTTTAACACATCTATTTCTCATTGACTTTTTGACTCCGCTTCTTTCTCTTTTGTTTTCTTCACTCATAATCTTGTTATAAAGCTCAAGCATTTTTGGAGGAATTGGAGTCCCATCTAGGTCAACGCCATTTTTAATTGCTTCATCAACTGCTTTCATTCCTATTTTTTTCATAAATTTAGATTTATTTATAAAAAATATCCTATAAGGAAGAAGATTTATTTATAAGAATTTGAATAATAAATTTACTGATTTTGAATTTTCTTTAAGACTCTTATAGCCTCTTTTATATGTTCTGGGCCATTCAATAAATCTCTAAAAATATGTTTAACAAATCCATTTCTATCTATAACATAAGTAACTCTTCCATCCAATAAACCTAGTACTTTTGGTACTTTAAAAGCTTTTCTTAGCGAATCGTTTTTATCGCATAGTAAAGGATATTGTAATTTATTTTTATTAGCAAATGCCAAGTGGCTTGAGGAACTACCATTACTTACTCCCCAAACTTGTGCACCTAGTACTTTAAATAGGTCATACTTATCTCTAAATCCGCAAACTTCTATAGTGCATCCAGGGGTATCATCTTTTGGATAGAAAAATAAAACAAGAGGCGTTTTTAAGCCATTATTTGTTCTTTTCGTTCCGTTTTGATCTAACAAAGAAAATTCTGGAACCTTATCACCAATCTGCAAAATAGTTTCTATAAAACCCTATCTTAGAAGTAATTAATATTTTTCTGTGAGCATCAAAGACAAAGTTTTGAATAAATTTTTCATATATTGTTCTAAAAGATACTAAAAGATTATTGAGATTTACTAAAGTCTTAAAATATATCTTTCTCATGGAATTTGCTATATATTGTTTTTTGTTTCTTATTCTCTTTCTGGGAGTGCTATTTAATTTAAAAATAACTAATACTAAAAGAGTAAATGAAATAAAAACTAAATTAAAAAAAAATTAAAATTGCACTAAAAGAATTTAATATTTCTAAAAATGACGTTTAAAACTCTA
>QCTP01000011.1 GCA_003211115.1 Prochlorococcus sp. AG-673-M19 | reverse complement strand
AGATGAAGATCAAGAAGATGAAGATCAAGATCAAATTTATTTAATAGAAAAAGATCAAGAAGATGAAAATCAAGATCAAATTAATTTAATAGAAAAAGATCAAGAAGAAGAAAATCAAGGTCAAATTAATTTGGCATTATTGGAAAATGTTCAACATCAAAAAGAAATAGACTTTCAATCTAAAGAAGAAAAAATAACTGATAATACTGAAATCGTAAATAAAAATATTAATGAGTCTTATAAGTATGACTATAAACAAATTGAGAAAGAAGAATTGCCATTGCCAAATATAAATAATTTAAGAAAATGGATTAAAAACGAGAAAAAAGCCAGTTAGATTTTTACATCATTCCTGGCATACCCATACCACCCATTCCTGGCATACCCATACCACCCATTCCTGGCATACCCATACCACCCATACCACCCATTCCACCCATTCCACCCATTGGATCTGCTCCTGGTCCTCCAGGTGCGGCTGTCTCAGGCTCTGGAATATCAGCTACTGCAACTTCTGTAGTGAGAAGCATTGCTGCTATTGATACTGAATCTTGAAGAGCTAATCGAATTACTTTAGTAGGATCTAGTATCCCTGATGCGTTTAAATTCTCATATTCTCCAGTATTAACGTTAAATCCCTTATTAAGTCTTTTTATATCAGCAACAACTACATCTCCATTAAACCCAGCATTTTTTGCAATTTGCTTAGTAGGTTCTAAAAGTGCATTTATAATAATATCTATTCCTGTAGTTAAATCATCTGATGTCTGTTTACGTAAATTAGAGAGTTCTTCTGAAATCTCAATTAATGTTTGTCCGCCCCCTGATACAACTCCTTCTTCAATAGCCGCTTTTGTTGCATTGAGTGAATCTTCTATTCTTAATTTTTTATACTTCATCTCTGTTTCTGTCGCAGCGCCAACTTTAATTAGAGCCACTCCTCCAGCAAGTTTTGCTATCCTTTCATTAATTTTATCCTTATCGTATTCTGATTCCGTTATTTCAACTTCCCTTTTTAATTTCTCAACTCTTTCTTGGACTAAGTCTTTGGTATCTTCGAAAGCTACAATAGTTGTTTTATCCTTTGAGATTGTTATTTTTTTTGCTTTACCAAGATCATTGATAGTTACTTCTTCTAATTTCATTGATTTGTCTTCGCTAATTAAATTAGCTCCAGTAAGAATCGCAATATCCTCTAAAGCAGCCTTTCTTCTTTCGCCAAATGATGGAGCTCGAACAGCTGAAACATTTAATACACCACTGTTTTTATTTAAAACTAGTGTTGTTAAAGCTTCGCCCTCAATATCTTCAGCAAGGACTAAAAATGGAGAAGCAGATTTCTGAATTTCTTCGAGGATTGGAACTAGATTTGTTAATGTAGAAATCTTTTGATCAGTAATCAATATCTTAGGATTTTCAAGTTCGCAAATTTGTCTTTCTTGATCCGTTATAAAATAAGGTGAGCTATATCCTCTATCAAAAGACATACCCTCTGTTATGTCTAAATCTGTTTCAAGTGATTGAGATTCTTCTACAGTGATTACCCCATCTGAAGTTACAATATCCATTGCCTTGGAAATTATTGAACCTATCTCCTCATCTCCCCCAGCACTTACTGTGGCAACTTTTTTAATATCAGATCCATTAATTTTAATACTTTTTGATTTTAATTTCTCTAAAACGAAAACTAATCCCTTTTCCATTCCTTTTTTTAGCTCAATAGGACTAGCACCGGCAGCTATATTTTTTAATCCTTCTTGAACCATTATTTGAGTCAAGATTGTTGCTGTGGTTGTTCCATCTCCAGCACTTTCTTTAGTTTTAGTTGCTACTTGTTCTATTAATTTTGCACCTAAATTAGAAATAGGGTTTTCAAGGTTGATTTCTTTAGCAACCGTAGATCCATCTCTAACTACATCGGGGGAACCGAATTTTCTCTCTATAACAACATTCTTTGCCTTGGGACCAATAGTTACTTTAACCGCATCAGCTACAGTATTTACACCTTTTTCGATTGCTTCTCGTGATTCGTTCGAAAAGCTTAATTGTTTTGGCATGTTTATTTAATTTTTATATTATTATTCTAATCTCCCATGGATTTATATTTAAGTGATACTTAATTAAGTGGGGAAAGCCGAATTTCTCTTAAACAGCTATCCACATTAATTAAAAAATGAGTATCTTGTAGTTATGGATAAAACTGGAAATCTTATTTTTACTTTAACTGCGACCTTAGCAGTTGCAATGACTCTTATATATTTCCCTCTAAGATTTTTCTTGACTTTAACTGCTAGAAGTCGAAGACTAAAACTATTGCAAAAAATTAGAAGATTAAGGGATGAGTTAGGTCAACCATATGAAAGTACTTGATTAAATACTCATTCCCCCATCAATACTGATTGTCTGTCCTGTAATATAACTTCCTGCATTACTCGAAACTAAAAATGAAACTAATTGCGCTATTTGTGAGCAACTACCAAGTTTAGCTAGAGGTATAGCCTTGATTATTTCTTCATTATTTAGATTTTCAGTCATTTCTGTTTCTATAAAACCAGGGGCTATAGCATTTACATTTATCCCTCTAGAAGCAAATTCTTTTGCACAAGTTTTTGTGAAGCCAATAACACCTGCTTTTGCAGCAGAATAATTTGCTTGCCCAGGATTTCCAATTATTCCAACAATAGATGAGATATTTATTATCTTGCCGCTTCTTTTTTTAAGCATAAATTTAGAAGCATATTTAGTACAAAGAAAAACCCCTTTTAAATTGGTATTTAGAACGTCATCCCATTGCTCTGATTTCATTCGCATTAAGAGACCATCCCTTGTTATCCCAGCGTTATTCACGAGGATATCTATGGTTCCATTGATTTTTATAATTTCTTCAAAAGCGGCACTCACAGATTCCTCTTTTGAGACGTCAAATTTTAATTTATGAACTTTACCTCCAGACTTTTTGATTAAATTTACAACTTCTTCCGCTTTTTCATCAGAAGATGAATAATTGATAATTACCTCTGCTCCTAAATTACTAAGTTCTAAGGCTATCTCCTTTCCTATCCCTCTACTTGCTCCTGTAATTAAAGCTACTTTCCCTGTTAAAGATTCTGTCTTTGACATTGTAAAAAATTTTATAATTTTAAAATCGTAGTACTATTTGTGCAAACATAATGCGTTTATTTATAATTATCTAGAAAACATTAAGCCAAATTATTGTGCATGTATTAATACCTGCTGCAGGAAGCGGTAGCAGAATGAAAGCTGGGAAAAATAAATTACTTATTGAATTAGAAGGTGAATCTCTTATTTATTGGACTTTAAAATCTGTATTTTCCTCAAGTTTAGTAAGTTGGGTAGGAATAATTGGGCAACCGAATGATAAACATGAATTATTAAATTCAGTTAAAGGTTTTTCCTCTAAAGTTAAATGGATTATGGGTGGTAAAACTAGGCAAGAGTCTGTCTTTAATGGTTTAAATTCTCTACCCTCTAATGCTGAAAAAGTTCTCATTCATGATGGCGCTAGATGCTTAATAGATCCAATCTTGATAAATAAATGTGCTTTGGAATTAGAAGAAAATGATGCAGTCATTTTAGCTACCAAAGTTACCGATACAATAAAGATTGTTGATGATAAAGGTTATATCAAAGAAACTCCCGATAGAAAAAATTTGTGGGCAGCACAAACCCCGCAGGGTTTTTTAGTAAAGAGTCTAAGACAAGCTCATATCATGGCAATTGAAAATAATTGGAAAGTTACTGATGATGCCTCACTGTTTGAATTTTTAAATTGGGAAGTCAAAATTATTGAAGGAAATTCTTCAAATATAAAAATTACATCTCCACTAGATCTAAAAATAGCAAAACTATTTTTAAAAAATTTTCATTAACAAGGGATATGAATACTAAGGTTTCCATCATTTCCATTTAATATTGCTTCACAACCCAAGGGGATGCATGCATTACCGGATAAATGTCCAATTGGGAGGTCAAAAAGAATAGGAATATCATACTCTTCTAGTCTTTCTATTATTAATTTTTTGAGTAAGACTTTCCATTCAGGAGTACATAGGTCATCTGCAAAACTTCCGAATCCAATACCTACAATTTCATTAAATTTGTTTGTCATTCTTAAATATGTCAACATTCGATCAATTTTATAAATATCTTCATTAATATCTTCAAAGATTATTATTTTGCCTTTTAATTGGGGAAAATGATTTGTCCCTATAAGAAAACATGCAATAGTTAGATTAGAAACAATAATCTCTCCTTTGGCAATGCCTTTTTTTAAAGGTAAACCCCTAATGTCATCAACATATCCTTCAAAAAGTAAATTTCTTAGTCTCCATAAACTCCACTCAGGCTCTTTAAAAAGAGTTGTAACCATAGGTCCATGAATCGAGCCAAAATATCCTTTTGAATATTTTGATAACAATAGTGAAGATGTATCAGAGAATCCAATCATCAAGCCATTTCCCCAATTTGGATTTTTTTCTAATAGTCTTGCTGCACCCCATCCACCTTTAGCAAAAATGATGAGCTTACTATTTTTCGCTTTTTCGAGTTCTTCAAATCTGCTTAGATCATCTCCAGCAAAATATCCATATTTTTTTGAGAGGATATTATTGCTAATAATTTTTAAACCCCAAGTTTTTAATATATCTATGCCCTTTATAAAATCATCTTCTTTATCTATAAAAGAGCTAGGAGCTAAAATATTAATTTCATCTCCTTCTTTTAATTTTGTCAGCGTTCTATTCATCAATTATGAGGCAACTATGAATCCCAATAAAATTAACGCTCCATATATGGATTGGTTTTTAAAATGAATACCAATACTTTTACTTGTTTGTTTAGTTTCAGGAAATATTTTTAAAATATCTTTTTGCATCAAAAATCCTGTTATCAACCAAATTGGCCAAAAAATCAGATTTAGTTGATTGATTAAAGCGCAAATTGCTAGAAAAGCAGAAGTTATAAAATAACAAATTTGTATAGTTATTTTTGTATTGGATGCAAGGTTAACAGCAGAACTATTTACTCCTATTTCAAGATCATATTTTTTATCAGCCAAAGCATATACAGTATCAAAACCAAAAGTCCAAAAAATTGTAGCAAGCCAGCAAAATAATAAAACTATACTTTTCATATTTCCTTCGCTAGCGGCCCAAGGTATCAAAACTGCGAAACCCCAACATAAGGATAAGATAACTTGAGGATATTTGAACCATCTTTTTGCCGAAGGATAAATTAAAATTAGTGGTAAAGCCAAAAAAGCGAGTGAAATTGAAAGTAGTCTCCCATTGTCTGGTAGTGACAAAGTTAAAAAGAAACTACATATAATTAAAAATATAAGAATTAAGTAAGCTGATTTGGTGCCGATTTTATTTGCGGCAAGAGGTCTATTTTTGGTTCTTAAGACTTTTTGATCTATTTTTTTATCCCAAATATCATTAGCAACACAGCCTAAACCACTAACTAATACCCCTCCAATTATTATTTTTAACAACATGTAAAAACTAGGATTTGATTCGGGAGTAAGATATAAACTCCATCCAGCAGGAATAAGTAAAATTAGTCTGCCAGTAGGTTTATTCCACCTTAGTAATTCAAAAATAATATTAATTTTAAATTTCAAGTGTTTAATTATCAAAAGATCTATATTTCATAACTTTAAATAATCTAACTAGTAATTAGTCAATTCTGTAATTTAATAATCATTCTTAAGTATATTAATTACGGAATTTAAAATCTCTATTTTTTAGAGAATAAAAATGATCAAGAAAAAAGAATTAAGTAATCTGCAAAAAAAAGATATTTTTGTCGCATCAATTGATATTGGAACAAATTCTACTCACCTTTTGATTGCAGAGATAAATTTAGATCTTAAATCTTTTTCAATAAAATTCACTGATAAATCTACAACTCGTTTAGGGGAGAGAGATGAAGAGGGAAACCTTACTGAAGAATCAATTCAAAGGGTTTTGGATACCTTAAAGCGATTTAAAGAATATTGTAAAAGTAATGGTGTTAATCAAATAGTAACTGCAGCAACAAGTGCTGTCAGGGAGTCTCCAAATGGACAAGAATTTTTAAATAGAGTGCAGAGTGAGCTAGGTATTCAAATAGAACTTATAAGCGGATCTGAAGAAGCTCGATTAATTTATCTTGGAGTGTTGTCTGGAATGGCCTTGGATGATGAGTCCTACATAATTGTTGATATTGGAGGGGGCTCTACAGAATTAATACTTGCAGATAAAAAAGATGCAATAGCTCTTACAAGCACAAGGATTGGAGCAGTTAGGCTAAAAAATGATTTTCTTAATGAGGAACCTATTAATATAGAAAGATCTAAGTTTTTGAGAACTTTTATTCAAGGATCTTTAGAACCATCTGTTGGAAAAATAAAAAGGAGATTGCAAAAAGAAAAAGGGGTTTCGATGATTGCTACAAGTGGTACAGCAATTTCTCTAGGGAATTTAATTTTGTCTGATCTTGGACAACCAAAACAAAAGATGCATGGTTATAAATTTAAAAAAGATAGTTTAGAGATTCTCTTGGAAAAATTAATTAAAATGCCAAGTCATGAAATAAAGAAAATCCCTTCACTAAGTGAAAGAAGAGCAGAAATAATAATTCCAGGAGCATTAATTCTTAATGCCTCGATGGAAATGTTGGATCTTAATGAATTAACAATAAGTGAAAGGGCTCTAAGGGAAGGATTAGTGGTTGATTGGATGCTTCGTCAAGGAATAATAAATAACGAATTTAATATTCAAAGTAATATTAGAAAAACGACAATAGTTCATCAGGCTAAAAAATTTGGTGTTGATGAAGCAAGATCTGAGAAAGTTACTAAAATCGCATTTCAAATTTACGATCAAACTAAAAATATCTTTCATAGCAATAGTGATTCAAAAGCAAAAGAACTTCTTTGGGCAGCTTGCCATCTCTATAGTTGCGGTAAATATGTAAATATAGGTTCTTACCATAAGCATTCTTGGTATTTAATCAAACATTGCGAATTATTGGGTTATTCTCAATCCGAAACAAATATTATTGCTTCAGTTGCTCGATATCATAGAAAGACTTTACCTAAAAAAAGACATGAATCTTGGCAAAGTTTAATGTCAAAAGAAGATAAAACATTAGTACTGGAAATGTCTCTAATTTTAAGATTAGCGGCCTCTATTGATCAAAGACCTGAGGATATAATATCTTCAATAAAAATTGAATTACTAAAAAATGTACTTTCAATTGAACTAATCCCTTTTAATTCAACTCAAGAACTTCTTCTTGAGAAATGGAGCTTAGAGTCATGTCGGAATGTGGTAAAAGAATTAAAAAATTTAGAGTTAAATATAGTTTAATTTTTATTTATAAATTCTTTTTTTGGCATTTTCTCATCAAAGGACTCTGAAAAAATATTAAAAATTAGAGATGAGGCTAAGAGGCCTAATATTCCTGAAATTAAAATAAATATTAAAACTTCAACAGAATTCTTATCCTTAACTTTTCTTTTCTTTTGAGCTTTAACTGAGACTTCTTGAACAATATCTTCAATTTTTACTTCTTTTCTTTCGGTTTTGAATTCGCTCATTATGAAATCTGTATCAATTTTAAGTTTTTCTGATATCCTACGAACCATTGCCTTTATAAAAACTTTTTCAGGTAAAAGATCTTCATTACCTTCTTCTATAGCCTGAAGTTGATGAGCTCCAATTTTTAAATTAGAAGCTAATTCTTCAATTGATTGATTTCTACTTATTCTTGCTTCTTTAATAAAATTGCCAATACTTTTTAAAGACGATCTATTGTAGGGAATATTTTCTGATTTATTAGATTTTAATTCTTCCAAAGTAATAGTTTTCACTAATTATAGTAAGTTATTTTTATCTATCAACTTTATTAGATTATTTATTTCTAAATAAATGTTTGTAAGATGGACTATAAAGATTAGATCTATTTGTAATGGAATTTATAGCGGGACTAACAATATAGATAGTGGTTCTAATAAGCTCCTTTTCAAGAGTGAATTTTTCCATATCTTTCAATTCAATTATCGCTGTCCAACCATCATCCCAAGATACTCTATAACCTACAATCACTTTAGTTTCTGGAGGGTAAAATTTCAATAAGGTTTTTTGAGAACTTTTTATGTGCCTTGCACTTAAATAAAGACATAAAGAAGATTTGTGTTTTGCAAGATCTTCAAGAGATTCTTTTTTAGGCATGCCAGTTCTGCCTGATGCTCTGGACAGAATTATAGTTTGAGTAATTTCTGGAATTGTAAGCTCGGCTTGATGATATGCCGCTGCGACTTGAAAAGCACTAACTCCTGGTATAACTTCAGTTTCAATATTGTCTTGATTTAATATTTCTATTTGTTCTTTAACTGCACCATAAAGGCACGGATCCCCATCATGCAATCTAATAACAATTTTACCTTCATTGAATCTCTCTATCATTATTGAAGTGATTCTCTCAAGGGTAAGTCCGCTTGTTTTTATTTTCTCAGAACCTTCAGATGAAAAATTTATAATTTTTTTAGGAATCAAAGAATCAGCCCAAAATATAACGTCAGCAGACTCTATTTTTTTTAATGCTTTAATTGTTAATAAATCAGGATCGCCAGGACCAACTCCAATAAATGATATCTTTCTATCCATTCGATTTTGTTTTACCTTTATATGATCTTAATCTTAAAAAAAATATTCCAATTAATCCAGAAGAAAACAAAAAAATACTAATAAATTGAGCCATTCTTAAGCCTCCATCACAGAATGGGGGAAGGCCTCCAATACATAAAGGATCAATTCTTAAACCTTCAATCCAGAATCTTCCAAAACTATAGCCAATCAAATAAAGACAACTAATAAAGCCTGGCCTGACTGAGTTATTTTTGTTCTGTTTATAAAAAATAGTAATTAATAATAGAAAAATAAAAAAATTCCATAATGATTCATAAATAAATGTTGGATGAAAAAACTGGTAATTTATAAATTCAAATGGTCTATTTTGTATAGGAATAAATAACTTCCAAGGTAAATCTGTAGGTATCCCAAAAGCTTCGTTATTAAAGAAATTTCCCCATCTCCCAATTGATTGCCCAAGTATAATGGACGGAATTAATACATCTATAAAGGTCTTTATATGTATGTTTTTAGATTTACAAAAAAATAAAATAGATAAGAATCCTCCAATTAATCCTCCATGAATTGCTATGCCTCCTTCCCAAATCGCAAGAAAAGAGGGTATTTGAATTGCATTATTAAATAGGTCAAAAGAAGTAAAAAATTTATCACCACTATATTGCCTCCATTCAAAAATTACATAGTAAGCTCTTGCTCCAATGACTGAAGATAATATTAAAGAAGGTAAAATATCGCTTATATATTTAGGATTAATATTTCTCGATTTTGCAAGATTCTTTGAAATAAAAATTCCTATGAATACAGAAAAGGAAATTAGTAGACCGTACCATCTAATAGTTAGAAAACCTAAATTTAAGAATGTATCTCCAGGAGATTGAATAAAAGCTTGATATATAAGCATTTAAAGGCTAATTAAATACCCTCAGCTGCTTGCACCTTTTCAACCTGTTTCTTCTTAAGTACTAAAAGTATTTGCGTTAAGCCTACGCCAATAAAAAACGCAATTAAACCTATTATTCTATAAGGGCTTTGTAGTACTACTTCTGCATCTAGTTGTCCGAAACCTCCTACGTTAGGATCATTGGTAAGAGGATCTCCCGCATTTATTTGGTCTTGTTCTTTTACAATTAGCTCAGGACCAACTGGGACAGCCTCAGTTATTATTTCTCCATTCTCATTTTCAATATTAATTTGATAACTTCCATCTTCAATAGTTTCTATTGAATTTATAGTACCTGCAGAAGAAGAAGTAAATATTACATTGTTGCTTTTATCACCAGTAGGGTAAACTTGACCTCTGCCTCTATTCCCTCCTATGTGCAATGAATATTTTCCGTAGTGATATTCTTTATTAGCAGCTGGATTAGGTGAAAGAACTGGAAAAACAATTTCTTTATTAGTGTCACCAGGTAATGGTCCAACAATAATTATATTGTCTTTTTCTTCGCTGTAGTTAGTGAAATATACACCTTCAGTTTCTTCTTTTATTTCATCAGTCCATCTTTCCTGAGGAGCTAATTTAAAGCCATCTGGAAGCATAACAACTGCCCCTACTTGTAAAGGAACTTCTGAACCGTCAGCACCTATTTCTTTTAAATCATTTTTATAAGGTATTTTAACCACAGCCTTGAAAACACTATCAGCTCCAACAGCTTGAGGTACCTCTGCAATAGTTGGCATTTGTGCTAAGTGACAATTTGCACAAACTATTTTTCCTGTAGCTTCTCTGGGGGATTCATAATTTTGCTGAGCCCAAAAAGGATAAGCAAAAGAGGATTTTGGAAAAATTACAATACTGGAAATTAAAAACAGCGTGCAGAGAAAGAAAGTTGTTTTATTCATTATTTGTTTTTTAAAATTAATCATTTACTTACGCCCACCATGGATTTTCATTAGTTCTAAAATCTGTCTCTGACCACTGTTTAACAAGTACGGCATCTTCATCTACATCAACATGCGCTAGGGCCAAAGATAAAGGGGCAGGTCCTCTAACTACTTTCCCATTAGTATCATATTGACTTCCATGACAAGGACATATGAATTTATTGGCACCGCTATCCCAGGGAACTACGCATCCTAAATGGGTACAGATAGCATTTAGTCCAAATTCTCCTATTTCGCCTTCACTATTAACAATTAAGTAAGTTGGATCTCCTTTAAGACCCTGAACTAAACTTCTATCCCCAGCTTGGTGACTTGCTAGCCAACCAGTCTTTGTTACGGGATTACCTAATTCATCTTTAGCAGAGGTTCCGCCACCACCGCCACCAGCCCTTAGGGGCATAAAATAATTAGCTACGGGATAAAGAGCTCCTAATGCGACACCAGTTGCTGTTCCGAATGTAAGAAGATTCATAAATTGCCTTCGACCCATGGACGGGACGTCATTGGAACTTAATTGAGTCATTCGATACTTGAGGCTGTTATTTATTAGTTATTATGAATCAAATTGCACGGTTTCTGTTGCAAATAGATAGGAC
Organism: Prochlorococcus sp. AG-673-M19; assembly: GCA_003211115.1. Taxonomy (GTDB): domain Bacteria; phylum Cyanobacteriota; class Cyanobacteriia; order PCC-6307; family Cyanobiaceae; genus Prochlorococcus_A. Next base: position 30,488 of record QCTP01000011.1, on the reverse strand, counting down.
TTTTAATAATTTAAAGTATTGGCTTTGACGAGATTGATTATTATTAAATTATGAAACCTTTGGTAGTAGATGAGATTATTCATTACTTGATTCATCGATGGGGAAAAAAATATGACTTTAGACTTTTCAAGAGAGGTAAATATTTATATTTTCAAATGATGTGGGGCTTTTTAGGACAAGAATCTTTCCCATTAACTGAAATGGAATATAAAAAATCAATTGCAGATAAAATTGAAATATTAAATAGATGTGGTTATTCAGATGAAGTAAGGGAATGGCTTAAAAAAGTAAATTCAAGGCCAAGATTAGGGAGAGCTGTAAGCCTTCAACTCAATATTAATGAGAGGACGAAAGAGTTTTTGATTTAAGATTTTCAGATATATAAGTTAACCCAGCCCCTATAAAAAATAACAAAATTATCGAAATTGAAAGCAATGACATAGTTAAAGGATCTGTTGAAGGTGTAATTATTGCGGATAATATTGCAGAGGAAATTACTACTATTTTCCAATTTGAGATCATTTTTGCTGTAGTGATAATTCCAAGAGAACCGAGAATAAATTGCAAAACCGGCAATTGAAATGCTATTGCAGTACTTGACATTAACAATAAAACAAAATCAAAATATCTTTCAATTGACCATGTGGGCTCAACTATATCAGCTCCAAAATTTATAAAGAAATTTATTGCTGCAGGAACTAATATCCACCAGGAAAAAAGCAAGCCAAGAAAAAATAGGAAACCAGATCCAATGACAGCGGGTAAAATTAGGTTTTTTTCTTTTTGGGTTAATCCTGGAGAAATAAACAATATTACTTGATAAAAAATATATGGAATTGAAACGATTATTCCGCTATAACCTGCTACTTTGATTGCAACAAATAAAAATTCTCCAGGAGCAAGTTGTAATAAATGTATATCGCTAGCAGGAATTTCTAAAAAAGAAATTAATGGTTTAATAATTAAAAAACTAAAAAAAATAGAAATTAATATCGAATAAATAGAATTTAATACTCTTTGCCTAAGCTCTTCTAAATGATCAGTAAAACTCATCGATTTAGGTACATTAGTGTTACTTTCTTCTATACTCTTCATTATTGGACTTATTTTAAAGTTTGAAAAAAATAAACATCTAAATCATTTCTCAAAGGGTAATTTTTTTTAATTTTTGGTATCTGATAATTATTTACTTAATTTTGGATTGGTCGGATCAGGTAATAAAAATGGAGGAGCATCATTTAAAGAAGATTCTCCATAGGTTTCATATTCCCTATAACCACCCATCTTCCCATTTGTTTTCATCAATGCACTTACGAATGCAAGTAATAGAAATACAGTTGGAGCTCCAATGATTAAAGCTGCTCCAAATAGGTAGCCTACAATAAATTCCGGGAAACTATGATTACCTAAAAATTCGTGAGTTCCAAGTAAGAAATCTAACATTTAACAAAATTATTTATTTAATTATAAGCTAAATTGCTGTTTTAAGATTTTTTTTAATGTAATCTTTTCCTCTTGTAGGATTACCCCAAAGAATTTCTACGTTATTAAATGAAACGCAACCAGGACCTCCTTTTGTAATTTTTTGGAGGTCTTTTATATTTACAAGACTAATTGGTACTTTAATATTCATTTTTGCTTTACTAAATAAAGCTGCTAAATCTGCTGATATTTGAATGTCTTCATCTGATGGTTTTTGAGATGAAGACTTTAAAACAACATGACTTCCAGGCGATTCTTGTGCATGAAACCAAAGATCCCCTTTCTTTGAAAACTTAAAACTTATTAGATCATTTTGCCTCATATTTCGACCTATTTGCACTTTTAGGCCTTTGGGAGTGTTTATTTCTATTGGAGATGATTCCAATCCAGATGAGTCTCTTTTTTGCTCTCTTATATTTTTGATTCTTACATTAAACTCTCTACAAATTTCAGCTTTAATTTCTTCCAGTAAATTTATTCTGATTATTGGATTTTCATTTTTTAAAGAATTCAGGTTATCCAATAGAGCACTAAATTCTTCTAATCTATCAAGTTTTTTTTTATATACATCAATTCTTTCTTTAATTAAATTTTGTGCTCTTTTTAGCTTTTTTGACTTTTTATAAAGCTTTTGGCCTTCGATAATATCTTGTTTTTGTATCTCATGAGTCATAAATATTTTGTCAGCCTTTTCTTTATATTTTTGATAATTTTCGGAGTTAATTAAAAGATCAGATTGCAAATTAAAATTCTTTTTCTCAAGATTTGTTTGTTTAAAAATTATGCCATCAATTTTTTTGATTAAGGCGTCAATTTTTCTTTGTTTTAAGTAAAAGCTGTAATAGTTTTCTAATCCATTAACTTGATCAATATTATTTTTATTATTTATTTCATTCTTTAAAAACCAAACTGAATAATAAAAACTGTCAAAAATTGAGAAATTAAAGTTGTTATTATTAAACCTATTAATCCATATTTTCCAACTTTGGTATATCTTTTTTAAGTTAGTTTCGCTGATAATATCAATATTTTTATTCATTATTTCTAAACTGCTCAGATTACTAAAAGTCTCGAGCTGCTTAGTTAATATAGGACTTACGCCTTGATAAGTATTAATTAGGCAGTATCTAAGCGATTCAGGAACTGCTGAAATAGATTCTTTCCATGATTCATAAGATTCGTTTGCAATAGGTACCTTTTTCAAATTTTGGGGAGGTTCTGAATAGATAGCGCCAGTTGAAACGATACGAAAGCTAGATTGATTAGGGTTTATTTGTTTGCCAACAGCAATTATTTTTTGATTATTATCTAAGTAAAAAATATTACTATGTTTACCCATTAATTCGAAAATTAAGTATTTACTTATTTTATCTCCAGGCTTTTTTGCAAATCCAAATTTAATAACTCTTTCAAATTTATCTTGTTCTATTTTAACTAGAGCCATATATTTCAATCCATATCTTAATTGTTTAGAAAGGGTACTTTCTGCTCCGGTTTTTTCAGGCCGATTTATTTTTAGTATTCGTGCAGAATCACTATCCCAAGATACCTCTATCCAGGTTTGGCTATTTATTCCTCTTAAACAGAATTGGATTATATTAGGCTCGGGTTGTTGAGCAGTTTCAAACCTTGACGGTAAAACTTCTTCTGATAAATCATGCAATACAGATTTAATAGATGTAATATCCATTATCTGAGGGACTCCCTTTTGCATTATTTCTAATTATCGTTACCAGCACTTATTTTACTGTAAAAATTTTAATATGAAAAATTTAAAAAAACTAATAATTATCACAGGTCCTAGTGGAGTTGGAAAAGGCACTGTTATTAAAGAACTTTTAGACAAAGATAAAGATATTTGGCTGTCTGTATCTGCAACAACAAGAAGCCCAAGAAAGGGTGAGAAAAATGGCGAGAATTATTTCTTCATAAGTGATAAAAAGTTTAAAGAAATGATCGATAAAAAAGAGTTTCTCGAATGGGCCCAATTCGCAGGAAATTATTATGGAACACCATTATCTACTGTGAATGAACAGATTGAAATGGGATTTATTGTCTTACTTGAAATTGAAGTTGAAGGTGCAAAACAAATAAAAGAAAAGTTCCCAGAAGCATTATCAATATTTCTTCTTCCTCCTAGCAAGGAGGAATTAGAAAAAAGAATAAGAAATAGAGCTACTGAAAAAGAGGATGCAATAAATAAAAGACTAAGCAGAGCTAACTTTGAAATTGCATCCTCAGATAAATTTGATTTTGTTTTAACCAATCATGATGTTAATGAAACAGTAAAAGGAGTTTTCAAGATAATTAAGTCTTAAAAAATCTTTTTAAAATCTCAGCTCATTGGATGAAATAATAAATCAGGGAAAAATCTATTGAATTCAATAATTATTCCAGCAGTAATGCTTAACCAAACTGCAGCAACAACTGGAGCTGACCTTATAAATTTTGTGTTTAAGATTTTGAACATTTGATTTTTAGATTTGTGTGGAAAGTTGTTTTATCTAGGGCCGTTAAGTGTAATGTTATTATCTTTTTCTCTTAAATCACCATTTCTTCCTTGCTTATTAGCTAATAAAGGCCATTGAGCACCTTTAATAAGGCATTTTCTAGCCAAGTCTAAATCAATAATAATTTCTAGATCAGCAGGGTTCTTAGTTTTTTTGGATTCAATTAAATATTCTCTCCCAGACCATCCTATAATTCCTGCAATATAGATAAATAATACACCAGGAATAAGTAAGTCTCCTTCATGACCTCTATTTAATAGAGCTCCCCATGGTTCAAGAGGTGGTCCTATTATTAAGTGAGGCAGTCCATCATCACCACAAGCTGCTTTGCCATATCTTTCAAATCTTGCGATATCTTTTTGGCTTGTAGCAGAACTCGCTCTTTCAATAAATTTAGGATTTTCTGAACATGTTGTGAGAGCTGAAGCAGTAAATTCTGTACTTGCTCTATCTGCATTTAATGCAGGACCATTAGCAGCTAAAGCAATTGGGGTTATTCCTAGAAAGAGAAAAACCGAAGTTATGATTGAAAAAAAGAATTTCATAAGTTGCAATCTTTAATTCCTTTTGATGTTTAAATTAAGAAATTATTATTAAAATAGAACAGTATCTTATCAAATATGCTCAAAGTTCTAGCTATTGAAACAAGTTGTGATGAGACGTCCGTCTCTATTGTTTCTAATAGTGATGACATTTATAAAATACATTCAAATATTGTTGCTTCACAAATTGAAGATCACTCTAAGTGGGGGGGGGGTAGTACCTGAACTCGCAGCGAGAAAACATTTAGAGTTAATTCCTTTTGTCCTTGAACAAGCTTTAGAAGAATCAAAAATTAGGATTGAAGAAATTGATGTTATTGCTTCAACGGTTACTCCTGGATTAGTTGGTTGCTTAAGAGTTGGTTCTATTACTGCAAGATCACTTTGTACTTTATACTCAAAACCTTTTTTAGGTATTCATCACTTAGAGGGACATCTTTCATCAATATTATTTTCAAAAAACTATCCCAAATCTCCTTTCTTAACTTTACTTGTTAGTGGCGGACATACTGAATTAATTAAAGTTAGTGATAGAAGAGAAATGCAAAGACTTGGAAGAAGTTATGATGATGCCGCGGGCGAGGCTTTTGATAAGGTAGGAAGATTATTGGGATTAAGTTACCCTGGAGGACCTGCAATTGCAAAAATTGCCAAAAAAGGTAACGCATCAAAATTTAATTTACCTAAATGTAAGATTTCTGATAAGAAGGGAGGTTTTTTGAAATATGATTTCTCTTTCAGTGGTTTAAAAACAGCGGTATTGAGATTGGTCGAAAAATTTAACAAAAATGGAGATGAGATACCAATCCCAGATATTGCAGCAAGTTTTGAGAGAGTTGTAGCAGAAGTTTTGGTAGAAAGGACAATTAAATGCGCAATTGATAATAGTCTGGATAATATCGTTGTTGTCGGTGGTGTTGCGGCTAACGATACATTAAGAAAAATGATGATTGAAGAAGCATGGAAAAAATCTATTAAAGTTCATTTAGCCCCTTTAAATCTTTGCACAGATAATGCGGCGATGATTGGAGCCGCAGCCTTATTTAGACTCAAATTTAGGCAACATGAAAGTTCTCTTGAATTGGGAATTTCAGGAAGACTTCCTATTGACCAAGCAAACTCTCTTTATGAAAAAAACCCTCCCTTCTAATTAACAATGAAAAAACAATCCAAAGTAAGGCCTACCGAAACATTCAAATCTGTTGATAAGCAAGAACTTAATTTATGGAAAAGAGGTTTTACTCCTCAAGCAGAAATTTGGAATGGAAGAATGGCGACTATAGGTATAGGAATAATATTTATTATTTTTGCTTTGATTAGTAAATTTTCTACTATTTAAATTCTTTCAGGGTTAAATATTTATACTTTAAAAAATTTTTAATATTTTCATTGTTAATTTGTTTTTAATTAATAAATATAGTATTTAGTGGACTTGAAATGAGATTATTGATTTAATCAAATTAATTAATATTTTTATTAAAAGAAACTTATATGACGCCTGAGAGGCTTGGATTACTTTGGGGTATAACTGTATTTGCAGGAGCATGTGCTCGACTGACATCTTCTATATCTGGATTCCCAAGTGTCGTAATTTTATTACTTTCTGGATTATTCATTGGCCGTTCTGGTTTGGGTCTTGTTGAGCCACTTGATCTTGGACAAGGACTTGAAACTATAGTTGGACTTTTAGTTTGTTTGGTTTTATTTGAAGGCGGGTTAAATTTAAAACTACCTGAAGGAAATATTAGAAATACTGTTTTAAAAATTTCTTTAATAAGATTATTTATTTCATTATCAGCAGGAATATTTATAGCTCATTGGTTAGCAGGACTATCATGGCCAGTGGCTGGAGTATATAGTGCGATAGTACTTGCTACTGGACCGACTGTAGTTTCCCCTTTAGTAGATCAAATAAAATTAGTCTCCCCACTTTCTGAGGTCCTTAAAGCTGAAGGATTAGTCCTTGAGCCTATCGGAGCAGTTCTTGCTTTATTACTCTTAGAGTTGATATTGGGAGATCTCCATGGAATCAAGGAGGTATTTATTGCTTTAATGCAGAGATTAGGTGGAGGAGTTTTGATAGGTGTTAGTTCTGGTTGGTTGTTATCTGAAATTTTAAAAAAAATAAAAAATGAAGCATCATTTGGAATTGAGCTCCAAGTTACATTAGGGTTTATTTTCCTTGTCTATGGAATTTGTGAATACATTTTGCCTGAATCAGGTTTACCTGCTTCTGTTGCTGCAGGGTTTATCGTAGGTAAAAGAGAAATTATTGATAAAGAAAGATTAGATAATTTGATTGGAGAATTAGCCCAATTAGCAATAACAGTGCTTTTCCCTCTTCTGGCATCTGATGTTTCTTGGGGTGAATTAAGTCCATTAGGTTGGGGAGGTATTATTTGCGTATTAATGTTGATGTTAATTGTTCGTCCAATTTCTATATCTTTAGCAACTATGGGAAGAGAATTAGATATTAAGCAAAGAGTATTTTTAGCGTGGTTAGCCCCAAGAGGAATAGTCACTGCTGCTGTAGCATCTCTTTTTTCAATAAGACTTGAGCAGGCTGGTGTACTTGGTGCGGGACGTCTCCAAGGCTTGGTATTTCTTACCATACTTATGACTGTAGGGATTCAAGGTCTTACCGCAAGACCTCTTGCAAATTTTCTGGATTTAATTGAAAAGAAAATATAGTTAGATAAGACATCTCTTAATTAAAGTTATATCTCTTTTGTTTTCAGACAATAATTCCCAACTTTGAATTAAATCTGGTCCGCTAAGACATCCAAAAAAAGCTATTCTTAATGATTTCATTACAATCCCTTTTTTTATAGAATGATTAACGGAAATTTTGGTAATTATTTCTTTAGCATTATTGTCATTAATTTTGGATATATTTTCTTCTTTTAAATAAATAAGAATATATTTTAATGATTCTTTAGCGTCCTTTATATTTTCAAGAAATTCTTTACCATCTCTCTGGATTTGAGACATAGAAAAAAAAGGCTTTGATTGATCTATTGCATCCTTTAATAAGATCATTGAGTCTTTAATTAAAGCTGTTAACTTTAAGTCCCATTCCTTAGAGGGAGATTCCCAACCTTTATCTATCCAATACTTTTTAATAAATCCGCTTAATTTGGTCAATTCCATTTTCTTGATGTATTGGGAATTAATCCAATTAAGTTTTTCCCAACTAAATTTTGCTCCGGCCTTATTTACATCAGACAAATTAAATATTTTTGATATCTCTGATAAGGATAGTATTTCACTTTCAGGAGTTTTTATTGACCACCCTAAAAATGACATATAGTTTGCTAATGCCTCTGGTAAATAGCCCATCTCTCTGAATTCATCTATTGAAGTTACAGAATCACGTTTAGACAGTTTTTTCCCTTCATTATTCAAAATAAGGGGAGTATGAGAAAAAATTGGTAATTTAAAGCCTAAAGCTCTATAAATTAATATTTGTTTTGCAGTATTTGATATATGATCTTCACCTCTTATAACATGCGTAATATTCATAAAATTGTCATCTACCACAACAGCAAGATTATATAGAGGATTTCCTATTTCATAACCTAAAGCTCTTCTTGATAATACTAAATCTCCTCCAAGATCTTTACCTTGCCATTTTATTTCGCCTCTAATGTGATCTTTCCATTTTATTTCTGTTTTCTCATCAATTTTAAACCTTATTACAGAAGACCTTCCTTGAGATATAAATTTTTCAATTTCTTTACTTGTAAGATTTCTATGCCTATTATCGTGTTTTGGTGGTAAACCTCTTATTTTTTGTTTTTCTCTAAGTTCAAGAATTTCACTTTCTGAAGTAAAACATCTATATGCAGCTCCATTTTCTAAAAGTCTTTTAATATAATTTTTGTGAATTGAAATGCGTTTGCTTTGTTGAATTGGCTCCTCATCCCAATTCAGTCCTAACCACTTCAAGCCTTCCAATATATTGCAAGTATACTCAGATTTAGAACGGAGAATGTCAGTATCTTCTATCCGAATGAGAAACTTACCATTGGTCTTTTTCGCATATAACCAATTAAATAGTGCTGTTCGAGCTGTACCTATATGTAGTAATCCAGTTGGACTTGGTGCTAACCTTAAACGTTTTTCCAATTTCTTTTAGAAAAGAACGGGACCGACGGGATTCGAACCCGCAACTTCCGCCGTGACAGGGCGGTGCTCTAACCAGTTGAACTACGGTCCCAAAATTTTGTTCTAATTAAATTAGATAACTGACATTAAAATTATCAAATAATAATACTCCATAGATGTTCTCGTATTAAAAAACGTTCATAAATTTGAGGATTTAAGAAATATTTCATTTCTCTATTTTAAAGAAGGAAAATAATTGATTTTCTTTAAGGTCTAAATCCTGCAGGCTCAATTAAACGAACTTGGTTACCACGAGCTGTAAATTCCCTGCCTTGATCGCTTTGAACAACAACTCTTCCTCCAGATTTTACTCTGATTACCCTTGCGCGAACCCATCCTAAAGCTGCTGATTCGAGGACTTTAACCACATCCCCAGGTTGAAGATCTAACTCCATCTCAATGAAAAAATAATTTATAAAATGTTGATCCAAACGCGCCGTGGAGGACTTGAACCCCCGACATCAGGTTTTGGAGACCTGCGTTCTACCAACTGAACTAACGACGCATTAAAAAGATTATAAGCGCCTTTATGACCATTAGGCTGAAATTACTTTACAACCTTATCGATCAAAGCGTTGTTTTACGCGAGTAGCTTTTCCTACTCTATCCCTAAGATAGAATAATTTTGCTCTCCTTACTTTACCTCTACGTTCAACTTTTAGAGAGGCGACTTGTGGACTATGTAGCATAAATACTCTTTCAACCCCAATTCCTTGAAAAATCCTTCTTACTGTTATTGTCTGGTTAAGTCCACCATGTCTTTTAGCAATAACAACCCCTTCATAAGGTTGTACTCTTTCTTTGTTACCTTCTGTAATTTTTACTCCAACTTTAACCGTATCTCCAACATATATTTCAGGTAATTGTTTTTTTAATTGTTCTCTTTCAAATTCTTTTATTAAATTTGATGAACTTAAAATTTGCTTTGTTTGGGAAATTAGTTCTTTACCTTTATTCTCGACAGTTACTTCTGTAGTAGTGTCAGTTTCATTAATGATTCCTGACTCAGTTTCTTGTTTCTCTTTAGCCATTTTATGCTCAATAATTCTACAAGACTATTATTTTAACCTTTAGACTCGCCTTTAGTAACCTTTTTTGCAAATGAAAGTTTTTTTGAAAACATTTGGACCCCAGTTATTAGCATCCAAAGAAGTCCTAAAGAATTGAGAATTACGTAGATTAGTTCTCCATTATCTCCAAGCCATTCCCCTTCGTGTAAAGACATTAACCAGTGTACTTCTTCTCTTGAGTAGCCCAATAAATCTTTAGAAATCCTATAGAATAATCCCGTGGTAGCTGAAATGAATAATGGGAGGAAAACCCAAGGTGCCAATGACTTATGAAATTGCCTAGAATTAATAATGAATTTCATTTTCTGTTTTTATTCCTGGTAGATTTACTATAGCCCTATAGATTATGGCTAATTAGATGATATTTACCTTCTACTATTATTTATTCCAATGAAACATTTTGCAGATCTTTTATTAAATAAAAATAATTCTAAATCTAATGATCAAGTTCCATTTATACAAAGGAGAAGAGGAATCGAAATAAAATCTTCCAGGGAAATAAAATTAATGAAGAAATCTAGCAGGATTGTTGGGAGTGTTTTGAGAGAAATTAATGACCTTATAAAACCTGGAATGAGTACTAAAGATTTGGATGATTTTGCAGAAAAGAGGATAAGAGAAATGGGAGCTGTGCCAAGTTTTAAGGGTTATCATGGCTTTCCATCTAGTATCTGCTCTAGCATTAATAATGAGGTTGTGCATGGTATACCAAATAAAAATAAAATAATAAAAGATGGAGATCTTGTAAAAATTGATACTGGAGCTTATCTGGATGGTTTTCACGGGGATAGTTGTATCTCTATTTGTGTAGGTGAAGTAAGTGAGCAAGCAAAAAAACTTAGTGAAGTAGCCTTTCAAGCTTTGTTTGCTGGACTTTCTAAAATAAAATCAGGTAATACGCTTCTTGATGTTGCTGGTGCAATTGAAGATGTTGTTAAAGTTAATGGTTTTAGTGTCGTTGAGGACTATACCGGTCATGGAGTTGGACGAAACCTTCATGAAGAACCATCCGTTTTTAATTTTCGAACTAATGAATTACCGAATGTTGTTCTTCGAGAAGGTATGACGTTAGCTGTAGAACCTATTGTTAATCAAGGTAGTAAGTTTTGTAAAACTTTAAATGACAAATGGACAGTAATAACAAAAGATGGCAAATTATCAGCTCAATGGGAGCATACAATTGTTGTAATGAGTGATGGTATCGAAATTTTGACTGATAGAGATTTTTAATTATTAAATTTCGATATAATTAAAAATTTGCAATATAGAAAATAATATAATTCCTTAATTGGGAAAAGTATATAGGAAAGAGGATTAGGGCTAATAATAATCAAAAAAATATTTAAACTAGCAAAATTGTAAATTTTATTAGATACAAATTTTGGATTCATAATTCCTATAGGGTTTAATTCTGATTTGAAAGGACCCAAGATGATTTTTTTTATTTTTAGTTTTTTCTTAGTGTTTTTATCGAGAAGATTTTTTTTAAAGGAGACTAATTGGCCAATAAGCGATTTACTGATTTCGTAGGATGGATTTAAAGCTGGCAATATTTCTGCTTCGGAGGTATTGATCCAAATTTCTTTTGCTATTAGTGAGTTGTTTTTTATAGCAAGTGATTCAAATAAATTTAGGAATTTAAATTTGCTTAAAGCATTTATTTCTATTGAATTTTCATAACTTGAATGTTTTTTACTCACATCATAGATTCCATGGTTCAGAATTAAGATATCAATTTTTTTTAGGTGCTCTCGCAATAAGAATTCTTTCCCGCATTGCCATTCAATCCATTCATTTGGGGAATTATTGTTAATTTCATGATTGTTTTTACTATGAGTAAATCCGATAACTTTGAATCCTTTCTCCCTAAATAATTTTGTTAATTCTTTCCCTAATGCCCCTGAAGCGCCAGTAATACCAATAGTTTTTTCATCATGCATTATATAAATTTGATTTTGTTTAATACTGATGATAGATCAAAACCTATAAATTAATTTAATTTATTTTTGTTTTTCAATTTTTTTGATTAAAAGACATAAATATTTAATTGTATAGTTCTTAAAAAAATATTATCTTGAATCTATGGATAAATTAATTAATTAATAGATTATGAGTCAGGTATTGTTAATTGGTTCATGTGAACCATTTAGTGGTAAGTCAGCTTTAGTACTGGGGATATCAAAAAAACTTTTAGAGCAAGGAAAAAAAGTCCGTATTGGAAAGCCATTGGCAACTTGTATCGAACTTACTAATCTTCCTTCAATGTCTTACGAAGGGCTAATAGATGATGATGTTAAATTTATTGGTTCTACATTAAATATTGCAGAAAAAAACTTAATCCCTTCAGTAGGATTGTTGGATAATATATCAGCTGAGAAAAGAATTGCTAATAAAGATTTAATTCCAGGTAAAGGTTTTGAACAAATTAAGGCATTAGTAAATGATGATTTTGAGGGGTTAAATATTCTTGAAGCTGCTGGTAGCCTTCATGAAGGAATGATTTATGGTTTAAGTCTTCCAGAACTTGCAACTAGTTTGAATGCAAAAGTCCTTATCGTTAATCTTTGGGAGGATAGTAAAAGTGTAGATGCATTACTTGACGCAAAAAAACAATTAGGTGATCGTTTTGCCGGTGCTGTTTTGAATGCTGTTGTTCCTGAACAAGTAGAAAAAATAAAGAATGAAATAATACCCTCTCTCCAAGAGATGAACATAAAAATATTTGGGGTGATGCCTAAATCCCCATTACTAAGAAGTGTAACTGTAGGGGAACTTGTAAGAAGATTAAATGCTCAAATAATTTGCTGTCCTGAAAAAGAACAATTACTAGTTGAAACATTAAGTATTGGTGCGATGGGGGTTAATTCCGCAATGGAATTTTTTAGAAGAAGAAGAAATATGGCTGTCGTAACTGGAGCTGATAGAACTGATATTCAACTTGCAGCTTTGGAAGCTTCTACCCAATGTTTAATTCTTACTGGTTTGGGTGAACCTCTATCACAATTGATCCATAGAGCAGAAGAGTTAGAAGTGCCAATTTTAAAAGTAGAGTTAGATACTCTTGCTTCAGTTGAAATTATTGAACAAGCTTTTGGTCATGTAAGGATACATGAGTCAATAAAGGCATCATATGCTGTCCAATTAGTTCAAGAGCATGTAAATCTAAAAAATATTCTTGATACAATAGATTTCTCCTGCAATTTTTCAGATAAATGCTAATTTCAAATATAGTAACCATTTTATTTTGAGTCGTTCTTTAGACCTACCTTCCACTCAAGGTGTTGACACCTTAGCTCAGGAACTTGCAAAACTTCAGGATAATGGGAAAAGAAGGATTGCTTTTTTGGGAAGCAGACACGTACCTGTTGTTGATATTCACTTAATCGAACTAATCGCGAGGTCATTAGCGGAAGAGGGACATACTATCCTTACGTCAGGATCTCAGGGGGTAAATGCAGCAGTTATAAGAGCTGTTTTAGAGATTAATCCTTCTTTGCTAACTGTACTTTTGCCGCAGAGCTTAGATAAACAATTACCTGAAATTAAAGATCAACTTGAGAGCGTTATGCATTTGGTTGAGAAGAGTGAGAATGATGAATTACCTTTACCAATGGCAAGTAGTCTTTGTAATCAAGAAATTATTAATAGATGTGATCAATTAATTTGTTTCGCTTTTCACGATAGTGAAACCTTATTAAATAGTTGTAGATGTGCTGAAGAAATGGGCAAGGTAGTCAGTTTGTTATTTTTTGATTAAATAAACTCTCTTTTTTTTTTAAGTTTATTTAGGGTAATAATTAAATTAATTTTAATTTTAAGTAATGGCAGAAAATTTTTCATTTGATGTGGTTTCCGATTTCGATAGACAAGAATTAGTAAATGCTTTGGATCAAGTTAAAAGAGAGATTTCTCAAAGATATGATCTTAAAGGAACAGAAACTTCCTTGGACTTGGAAAAAGACAATATTTTTATAATTACTAATAGCGAATTAACTCTAAATTCTGTGATTGATATTATTAGACAAAAGGCAATAAAAAGAAAACTCTCTTTAAAAATATTTGATTACAACAGTATTGAAGTTGTAAGCGGAAATAAAGTAAAGCAAACTATTACTTTAAAAAAAGGACTAAATCAGGAAATTGCGAAAAAGATTAGCAAAAATATAAGAGATGAATTTAAAAAGGTCAATGTAAGCATCAATGGTGAGACCTTGAGAGTAACAAGCAAAAGTAAGAATGATCTTCAATCGACAATTAAATTACTTGATAATTTGGAGGAGAAATATAAAATTCCTCTCCAAGCTAATAATTATCGATAAAATGTTGATAATTAATAATTTAAAATGACAGATTATTCAAAATCTCTGCTTGAAAAATTGTGCCTAAAAATAAAAGATTATCCACGTTTTTCATTGCGAGAAATTGAGAAATTTTGTTGGATGGCTGCCCATGAGCATAAGCATGGAGTTTTACCTTCTGAATACGACATAAGGGAAATAGATGAGAATCTTTACTCACAATTATTGCAGAAATTTAAAACAAACAACTCATGAAATTTATTTGTTAATTAGGTAAAACAATTATTAAAAAAATATTTTAATTAAACTCCTTAGTAATGCATTAATTAATTTCTTTAAATATGATTAATTAAAAGCAAATTTAAATGTCAACATCTTTCAAAAATGTCACCCCAACTGGTCCCGGAGGGACAGCTACTCTACTAATTGTTTTATCTTTTACTGGATTTCTTTTACTTACGCAATCTTTATTTGTAGTACCTTCAGGACAAGTGGCTGTAGTAACTACTCTTGGTAAGGTAAGTGGAGGTTCAAGAAGACCAGGATTGAATTTTAAAGTCCCTTTCGTTCAGTCCGTATTTCCCTTTGATGTTAAAACTCAAGTTCAACCTGAGAAATTTGAAACCTTAACAAAAGATCTTCAAGTTATAAGAGCAACGGCTACTGTTAAATACTCTGTTAAGCCAAGCGAAGCAGGAAGAATTTTTGCCACAATTGCTAGCAGAAACAGTGATGTTTACCAAAAAATAGTTCAGCCTTCTTTACTTAAAGCTCTAAAATCTGTTTTCTCACAGTATGAATTAGAAACAATAGCAACTGAATTTAATGTTATTTCTGAAAAAGTCGCTACTACTGTAGCCGATGAATTGAATTCATTTGATTACGTGGATGTAAAGAGTTTAGATCTAACTGGACTAGAAATTGCTGAGGAATATAGAGCGGCTATTGAACAGAAACAAATTGCGGGACAGCTACTTTTAAGAGCTAAAACAGAAGTTGAAATCGCAGAACAGGAAGCATTAAGGTACGAAACACTAAATAAAGGTTTAAATGATCAAGTTCTTTTTAAACTATTCTTAGACAAATGGGACGGCAGTACTCAAGTAGTACCAGGCTTGCCAGGAACTAGTGGCGGAATGCCACCTGTGATTGTTGGAGGAAAAAATAGATAGAATTAATTTTTTAGAGCACTAAATGATTGATCGAATGCTTCTATCGTTCGATCAATATCTTCTTCGCTATGAGCTAAGGAAGTAAAGCCAGCTTCAAATGGACTTGGAGCTAAGTAAATTCCCCTTTTTAGCATTTCTCTATGAAGTTTCCCAAACAGTTCTGAATCATTTGTTTTAGCTTCCTCAAAATTTCTTACCGGACCCTCACATAGAAAAAATCCGAACATTGCACTAACGCTGCCACCGTTTATTGCAATACTATTATTTTCGGCGGATTGCATTATTCCCTCAATCAATCTAGTAGTTGTTAATTCTAGCTTCTCATAAGTTCCTTCTTGCTTAAGCAACTCAAGAGTTTTTATACCTGCTGTCATAGCTAGTGGATTGCCACTTAAAGTACCGGCTTGATAAACAGGACCAGAGGGGGCAACCATAGACATTATTTCTTTTCTTCCTCCGTAAGCTCCAACAGGTAATCCTCCACCAATTACTTTGCCGAGAGTTGTTAAATCAGGTGTAACCCCAAATTTTTCTTGTGCACCTCCATAGCTAATTCTGAAACCAGTCATAACCTCATCAAAAACTAATAGAGATCCATTTTCAGTTGTAAGCTCTCTTAATCCTTCAAGGAAACCAGGTTCAGGAGTAATAAAACCTGCGTTTCCTACTATAGGCTCAAGAATTACTCCTGATATCGCATCAGGATTCTCTGAAAATAATTTTTTTACAGCCTCAAGATCGTTATAGGGAGCAGTTAAAGTATTTGCTGTTGTAGTTCTTGGAACTCCTGGCGAATCTGGTAAACCTAAAGTAGCTACCCCAGAACCTGCTTTTACCAAAAACATATCGGCATGTCCGTGATAACACCCATCAAATTTTATTACCTTATCTCTTCCTGTATAAGCCCTCATTAACCTCAAAACTGCCATACACGCCTCAGTTCCGCTGTTTACGAACCTTACCATCTCTACTGATGGAACCGCATCTATTACCATCTCAGCAAGTTTATTCTCTAATACACAAGGTGCTCCAAAGCTTGTACCTTTTTCAATTGCTTCTTGTAATGCTGTAATCACTTCGGGGTGAGCATGTCCACAAATGGCGGGTCCCCAACTACCTATGTAATCAATATATCTATTTCCGTCAATGTCCCAGGCAAAAGGGCCTTTAACTCTATCAAAAACAATCGGTTGCCCACCAACAGATTTAAATGCTCTAACCGGGGAGCTAACTCCCCCGGGCATTAATTCCAATGCTGATGAGAAGACTTCTTCAGAATGAGTGATATTTAATATGTCAGTCAAAATTTAAATAAATTGAGTTTTGAGGAAAATTTCATCATGTTCTAAATTAGAAATAAGTAAAAATTTTGTCAATCAGATTGAAATTCTACATTATGATATTTTTATTGCGATATTTTGGAATGTAAATAATTAATTTTGAAGAAAATTTGATAAAAAACTAATTTATTTCTAAATTTTTCTTTAATATTAGGCGTTTTGAGGATTTATAAAAAATTGATATCTTTTTAATTATATTTCGAAAAGGTCGTCATCATAATCAAAGTAATCTTCATTTTGATTATCGATCTCTAAATTAATCAATACTGGAGCATGATCACTAGGTTGTAAATTTTCCCTTTGATTCCTCTCTATCACACAGCTTTTGAGTTTTGATGAAAGGTTTTTACTGATATAAATATGGTCTATTCTCCAACCTTTATTTAGTTCATATGCATTATTACGGTAATCCCACCAACTCCAATGACCAGTATTCTTCTCAAAAATCCGAAAAGAATCAATAAATCTTCCTTTAAGAACATTATTAAGTGCTTCTCTTTCCGTCTTTGAAGCCATTATTCCTCCTTCATATTTTTGAGGAGAATGAATATCTACTTCGCATGGAGCAATATTAAAATCCCCAACAAGACAAACTAAATCATCTTCTCTAATCTTTTCATCCAAGAATGACGATAGATGATTTAACCATTCAATTTTATAATCAAATTTATCAGAATTTATTGACGATCCATTTGGTACGTAAACATTTATTATTTTTAACCCATTGATATTTGCAGAAATTAATCTTTTTTGATTATGAAATTCTATAGAAATATTTTTTTCTTTACACTCGTGAGTAAATCCTTTATCAAAATTTTCTATTTTTAATTTACTTATTATTGCGACGCCATTGTACGATTTTTGGCCATATTTAATAACCTCATAACCTAATTCTTCAAAAGGTGTCATAGGGAAGAAATCATCTATAACTTTGGTTTCTTGAAGACAAAGGATATCTGGATTTACATTATTAATCCATTTAGTAATTTGAGAAAGCCTTGTTCTTACAGAGTTTACATTCCAAGTTGCGATTAACAATTTATTACCAAATTATGTAAAATTAAAATAGCAAATAATTTTTTACGTTTAATTATTTTGAAATTAATCAAAATGAAATTCAAATTAAATTTACATTTATCAAAATCAGCTAGAATGTTTATTTTATTTATTTCATTTCTGAATTTTGATTCAACTTTTTTAATTGCAGAAGATACATTTTTAAATGAAATTGAAATTAATAGTTCTACAAAATTAGAAACGAATACTTCTGATTTGCCTACCAATCCTTTTGAAATAGTAGAGATGTTAAGAAGAGCAAATAGTATGAACGATGCTACTGAGCCCTCTGATGCTATTGATGATGCTTTAAAATCATTTAATAAGATTGAAGAAAAAGAAAATCTTTAATTCAAAACAAACTTATTAAAAAATTTTTCAAATACAGTTAAAGATGATTAAAAATCCTATTCAAGAAGTTACAAATAAACTCCAGTACAGGGCAATAGGTATAGTTAAAGGTATTTATAAGCCATATAATATAGAGCAATTTAATCGAGGCACATTAACTGATAAAGAAGGAAAAATAATTGATGCAGTAATTCTTGGGAAAGCTTTATCGCTAATAAAAAAATATATTAATCTAGAGAATAATTATTTTTGGATAGTTTATCCAAGAAATAAAAATACTAAAGATTTACATTTACAGGTAGCTGGAATTTGGGACCCTTATAAATTAAATCAAGTTGATAAAAATAATTCGGAAAAGGATCCTGATGAAATATTAGAGGAATTAAATTTAAACAATAATTATTTTTCCATAAGAGGGGAATTAATTTATGTAAATACTCAAAAGAAAGAGGTTGTTATAAAGATTTGTTCTTCTCCAACTTCAAAAAGATTAAAAAATTCAATTTTTAAAATTATTGTTGAAGGAGAGATCTCTCTTAAGTTTTTGAATAATTTTGTAAGTCTTGATGTGATTAGGGATGGAAATATATTGCGAATGATTAAATGTGAGATTATTGAAAAAATTAAATCTGAAAAATCCTAATATTGAATATGATTAAGAAGTTTTTAACTTTTGAATTTTTATTTTTAAAAATCTATATAGGTTTATGGATGAAATATTAATTGAATGCTCCCCTGGTGTTTCTGGTGATATGTTACTGGGAGCATTTCATGACTTGGGAGTACCAAAAAAAATAATTGAAAAACCACTTGCATGTATAGGATTAGAAAATTTATATAATTTGTATTTTAGAGAATCTCAAAGTTGTTCTATTAGAGGAATCAAAGTTGACATAGATAAAATCGATCAAAGTACTAAAAGAGACTGGAGTAGCATCAAAGATTTAATATTGAAGGCTCGATTAGAAAAAAAATTACAAAAAAGAATTTACGAAGTTTTTGAGTCTTTAGCTCTAGCGGAAGGGAAAGTTCATGGTATTGATCCTGAAGAAGTTCATTTTCATGAGGTTGGAGCAATCGATTCCTTGGTAGATATAATAGGCGTTTGCGCATCAATTGAATATTTAAAGCCAAAAAAAGTTTTTTGTAATGAACCAACTTTAGGGAGAGGTTTTGTTCAATCTGAGCATGGCAAACTATCAATACCATCGCCTGCAGTAATCGAGTTATTAAGAAAAAAAGATATTAAAGTGATCTCAAGTATTGATTTAATAGAGGGGGAATTGTCAACTCCAACTGGAATAGCTTTACTTAGTAATTTGGTTGAATCTTTCCAAATTCCTAATAAATATTCTATTAATTCTTATGGAGTAGGTATTGGAAACTTAGACCTTCCTTGTCCAAATTTGGTAAGAGTTTTAAGAATTAATACTAGTAATGAAAATTTAATAGATAAAAAAATTAGCCCAAGATATGAAGAGATTTCTATTCAAGAGGCATTGATTGATGATCAAACATCTGAAGAAATAGCAAATTTTTTAGAGATATTTAGAGCAAAAGGAGCTTATGATGTTTCTTGTCAAACAATTAATATGAAAAAAAATAGAATAGGTTTCTCTATTCAAGTTATCTTACCTATTGATAAGCAAGAATATTTCAGGGAATTATGGTTCCAATATTCCAACACAATAGGATTGAGAGAAAGAAAACAATTTAGGTGGGTTTTACTTAGGAGAAGAGGTGAGTGTTTAACAAATTTTGGAATTATTAAGTTTAAACAAACGATGCAACCTAATGGTACTATTTCCATGAAACCAGAAAATGATGAAATACTAAGATTGCAGATTGAGAATAATAAAACAGCTCAGGAAGTAAGAAATATCATTAAAGAATCATGTAGAGAATTTAAAGCTTTTGAAGATTGGAAATAAGATTTAACATGCAAAAAGTATTTTTTATTAAGCTTCTAAAGAATATTAACTTTGGAATCCTGAAGAATCTATTTTTTTTTTCAAGCTTATCTTATTTCTTTTTTTATTTTTTAAAAAATTTTGATCAAATTTCATTCAATATAGATCTTTCTATAAATGCTAACTATATATTATTGGCATTTTTGTTTTGTATATTAAGTATTTTTTTTAATGCCTTAGCTTGGAAAAATATAGTTTTTTGGTTTGGTAAAACTAAGTCTAAAAATAATTTAATTTCCTTTTATGTACTTACGAATATTCTTAAATATGTTCCAGGAGGAATATGGCATTTCTTCGAAAGATATAACTTTTTAAAAGATATCAGTAATCCTCAATTAGCTTTTTATTCGACACTCATTGAGCCTTATTTTATGCTGTGTTCTTCTTTTTTATTAGCTTCAGTCGGAATAATGTTCTCCCCATTTTATTTTTTATTAGTCATACCATTAATATTTCTGAATAGAAAATTAATTTACCTCATCTTACGAAGTCTAGAAAGCTTGAAAAGTAAAACAATTGGAGCTTTGAAAATAAAAAATGCAGAGTATAAATTCAATGAAAGAATAAAAATAATTTCTTTTTTCCCTTTGAAAGCCTTTGTGATTGAAATCCTTTTTATATTATCAAAATTTATTGGATTTGTTATTTGCCTTCATATAGTTAATTTTGATGAAAAATATAATATTTTTTATTTGTTGGTAATTTTTTGCTTGTCCTGGGCTATGGGTTTAGTAGTCCCAACGGCCCCAGGAGGTGTAGGTGTTTTTGAAGCTTGTTTCCTTTTTTTTGTTGGAAAAAATATTCCACAAAATATAATTTTTGTAAGTTTGATCTATTTTAGATTGATATCTACCTCTGCAGATTTATTATTAGGCCTCCCTTTCTTATTAAAAAAACTTTTGAGCAAAATTTAATTCTTTTTTTCTAAGCTTGGAATTAATGTACTTGATGCAATTAGCCCTAATACTGTTATAAAGAGTGCAGGTAATAGAGCTTCTGCCATTCGCTCATCTCCAGCATATTGATATATCCTTACAGATAATGTATCGAAATCAAATGGCCTGAGAATAAATGTAATCGGTAATTCCTTAATTGTGTCTACGAATACTAGAAGTGATCCAACGAATATTGGTCCCTTTAATAAGGGTAGATGTATCTTTTTGGTAACATCAAGCCAATTAGAGCCAAGGCTATTTGCCGCTTCATCAAGGCTAGGAGATATTCTTTCAAAACCAGAATCAAGAGTACCTTTTGAAATGGTCAAAAATCTAACTATATAACCCCAGATCAGAAGGCATATAGCTATGAAATGGAATTTTGAATTAGAAATTGTTATTAATGATATCGCTAATACAGTGCCTGGTATTGCATATCCGATCCCTGATGGGAATGTTATGAATTTCATTAGTAAAATCTTATTCTGACGATAAGCTAGCGTTAATATTAAAGAAAAAATTAATGTTAATAATGCAGTAATTATTCCGAGGGAAACAGTTCTAAATGTTAGAGATAGTAATTCTATCGTAAATCCTTTTTTTAACTGATCAATATTTAATAGAAACCATAAGAATGGAATTCCAATTGAAAACAATGGAGGAAATAAAGTAATTAATACCGCTAAAGAAGATCTATATCCTTTTAAAACCCATCCCAGAGAATCTAATGATGCCGGATTTTCACTCCAACGTTTTGTTTTATTTCTTGACCATTTTTCAAATAAAATCAAAGTAAAAACTATTATTAAAGCAACTAATGATAATCCAATCGCGCTCTTGGGATCTCCTTCAATAATCCAATTCTCAGTTATACCTTTAGAAATACTTGGAATATTTAATAACTCAACTGTTCCTAATTCATTCAAAACCTCCATACACATCAGGCTAATTCCTGTAATCAATGCTGGGAATGCCATTGGTAAGGCAATTTTAAAAAAGCTTCCCCATGGTCCAATTCCCAAACCTCTACTCGCATTAATTTGATTAACTCCAAATTTATTAAAACTTTCATTAGCAAGTATGAAAACATAAGGATATGTAGTAATTGAAAGTATAAGAACTCCCCACCACAAACCAGTTATTTGATAGCCCAAAATACTTCCTAAATCTTGTAAAACCGCAGTTATCAAATATGCTGGAGTTGCGAGAGGAATTAGTTGAATAATACGAAGATTTTTCCTTAATCGAAATTCGCAATTTGACAATAACCAAGCATTTAGGGTCCCTAATCCACCTCCAAATAAACTTGTCAGGATTAAAAGTTTTAATGTTCCAAATATTTCTTGTCTACCTGCAATACCTAGAGAAAAATTTCCTCCTAAAACAAAAGCAATTCCTTCAATTAAGAAATTAAAAATTGGAATTATCACTAAAATTGCAACTATTAAAGAAGCAACATCTAAAGTCGTCAAATCGGTTAATAATTTCTTTGTTTTTTTAATAAAAATTTTCAAAAATTAAATAAAACTTTATTATGATTCTTCTTTAGAATTAAATCTACAATAATTAAGTTGATTCTTAATAGTTTGATGATCTAAATCTTTTCCTATTAGAACTATTTTATTTGATTTTTCATTTTCCCATTCATAATCATCAAGAGAAAAACGTTTACCTGATAAATGAAAAATATGTTTTCGTTCACTTTCTAAAAACCATAAAATTCCTTTAGCTCTAAATACATTTTGTGAGATCTCATTATCTAAAAAATTTTGAAACTTTCTTAGAGAAAATGGTTCACTCGTCTCAAAAGAAACTGAAGTAAATCCTTCTATATTATTAATCAAATCATGAGAATGGGAAGAGTGATCATGAGAATGGGAAGAGTGATCATGAGAATGGGAAGAGTGATCATGAGAATCTTCTTTTTTCTTCACCTTATCTTCAAATTGAAAGGTATCAGTTTCAAAAATTCCTACACTCATAATTGTTTGCAATCCAACTTCACTATTTATCGACCTCAAAATCCTTGGTTCTCTTTTTATCCCATTAATATGATTTTCTATTTTTTTTAACTGTTCTTCAGTTACTAAATCACACTTATTCAGGAGTAAAATATCGCCATATAAAATTTGAGAGTAAGCAACACTAGAATTTTTTAAATCAAAATCATAGTTATCTGCGTCAATCAAAGTAATGATCGAATCTAGTCTTACTTTTTCTCTTAGGTCACCCCCTGCAAAAGTCATTGCTACGGGTAGTGGATCTGCAAGACCAGTAGTCTCAACAATTAAATAATCTATTTTTTCAGGCCTATCTAATATTTTTGAAACAGTGTTTAATAATTCTCCGTTTATTGTGCAACAAATGCATCCATTATTTAATTCGATCATATCTTCAGCAGTTTCAATAATTAATTCATTATCAATCCCTATCTCTCCGAATTCATTAACTAAAACAGCTGTTTTAATATCAACTTGATTCTTTAAAATATGATTAAGAAGTGTAGTTTTACCTGAACCCAGGAATCCACTAATAATTGTGACAGGTAGTAATTTTTCCCGCATTTTGGTTGTTATCTTTTAAAGAATTGGGTGACTGTATATTAAATTATTTTTCGAAAATTTCGTTAATTTCTGAAGCAATTGTTTGATCTAAATTTGTAATACCTCCTAAATCATGAGTACTTAGTTTAATTATTACTTTCGAATAGACATTTTCCCAATTCGGATGATGGTTATGTTTTTCGCAAATTAAAGCAATCTTTGTCATGAAGGAAAAGGCTTCTATAAAATTTCTAAAATTAAATTCTCTTTCAACATGATTTGAGACAATTTGCCATCCTGGTATTTTTGCAACTAGTTCTTTTAATTCCTCATTTTGTAAAAGGTATGGTTTCATTAATGTTTTATATTTCTATCTATCATTATAGATATTTGAATTTTTTTCACCAATAATATGAACACTTATAATTCTTTCTTTTGGGGTAAATCTATGTTCCCATAAATAAATTGCTTGCCAGGTGCCTAGAATTATTTCGCCCTCTTTAAAACTTAAAGATAAATTAGTATTCGTTAAAGCTGTTTTAATATGCGCTGGCATATCGTCCTCTCCTTCTTGAAAATGTTCATAGTAGATTTCCTGTCTATTTTTCGATAAAGAGGTATAGCAGTTGTATGGGACTATGGATTTCATGAACTTTCTTAAGTCCTTTAAAACATTTGGATCTGCATTCTCATTTATAGTCAAACTACAACTGGTATGTAATGAAGTTAAATTTAAAATGCCTGAATTATAATTACTTTTTTGTATAAATAAATTTAAATCATCAGTAATATCTGTGAAGCCATCTCCGTTTGTTCTAAAGTTTAAGTTTGAAAAAAATTGTTCCATAAATATTTAATTTTCTAATTATCAATATTCTATTATGCATATAGTTTGAGGATTTTTATACTTACTTCAAAATTTTTGTTTTAAAATATTTAATAATTAATATAAATATTTTTGGCTGAAACTGAATGGAATAAGCTAGGTGCTTATCTAAAAGAAACTCAAATATTAGGCTCAATACAGAGTACATTATATTGGGATCAAAATACTGGTATGCCTAAGAAGGGAGCGTCTTGGAGATCTGAACAACTAACTTACCTCGCCAAGATACTCCATAAAAGAAATTCCTCAGAAGAGTTTTTAGATTTAATAAAAGGGGCTCAAGATGAATACTTTCGTTGCCTAGAAACATCATCGAGTCAAGAAGTTATTCAAAGTAAAAAAAGAAATATTGAATTATTAACCAAAGAATTTAATAGACAGAATAATCTAGATCCTAAATTAGTTGAATCTCTTGCTAAGGCTAAATCAAAAGGTTATGAAAGTTGGCAAGAAGCTAAGAAAAAATCAGATTTTAAAATTTTCTTGCCATTTTTTGAAGAGTTGATCAAATTACGTATTGAAGAAGCAAACCAAATCTCAGATAAATTTACACCTTGGGAAACTTTAGCTCAACCATTTGAACCTGACTTAACCCTGAAGTGGTTAAATAATATTTTCTTACCACTCAAAGAAATTATCCCTTCTTTATTAGGTGATCTCAACAAATCAGAAAAATATCGGTGGGATTTAAGTCCAAAATCTCAGCAAAATTTGTGTTCTAAATTACTTGATGAGTTTGGTAGAGATGAAGATCTTGTAGTAGTCGCTAAATCTCCCCACCCTTTCTCTATTACCTTAGGTCCAGGGGATTATAGGATTACTACTAGAATTGTTGAAGGTGAACCATTCTCAAGTTTTCTAGCTACTGCTCATGAGTGGGGGCATTCAATTTATGAGCAGGGGTTACCTTCTGTAAGTCATCAATGGTTTGCATGGCCTTTAGGACAAGCAACATCTATGGGTGTTCATGAAAGCCAATCTTTGTTTTGGGAAAATAGGATAGTTAAATCAAAATCTTTTTCAAAAAGGTTTTTCAAGCATTTTGTTTCTGAAGGGTGTTCTTTAAATAATTATTCTGAACTTTGGAGATCTATTAATCATTTGCAAGCAGGCTTAAATAGAGTTGAGGCAGATGAATTAAGTTATGGGTTGCATATTTTAATTAGAACTGAACTTGAAATAGATTTAATTGAAGGGGATTTAGAAGCAAAAGATATTCCTTCAGAATGGAATAAAAGATATGAGGAACTATTAGGTATTAGACCATCGAATGATGCAGAAGGTTGTTTGCAAGATGTTCATTGGAGTGAAGGAGCTTTTGGGTATTTCCCTTCATATTTGTTAGGTCATCTTATAAGTGCACAAATTTCTTCACAAATGGAAAAAGAAATAGGACTAATTGATAATTTAGTTGAAGATGGAGAATATGAAAAAATAATTTTATGGTTGAAAAATAATATTCACAAATATGGAAGAGCTGTTAACTCTATGAATTTAGTGAGAAATGTCACAGGAGAAGAATTAACATCAAAGTACTTTGTTAATCATTTGAGATCGAAAATAAAAGATTTCTGCTAAAAAATTAATTTTTAGAATTTGATTGAGTGTAAGGATGTAAGATAAATAAAAATAATTTTTTGATGGCAAACCTTAATCAACCTCCAAGTAGAGTTACTCCAAATTTATTGCATATTTTAGATGCTTTTACAGACAATACAAAATCAGTCGTTAATACAATTGTTGAGTTAAATTCTAATACTATAAATAAGTATGAGTTAATTACTGAAACTGGACATTTGAAACTTGATAGAGTTGGTTACTCATCACTTGCATACCCTTTTGCTTACGGATGTATTCCAAGAACTTGGGATGAAGATGGTGATCCTCTTGATATTGAAATAGTTGGAGTTACAGAACCACTTGTGCCAGGTTCAATTGTAGAGTCAAGGATAATTGGAGTGATGAAATTTGATGATGGAGGAGAAGTGGATGACAAAGTAATTGCTGTTCTAGCAGATGATAAGAGAATGGATCATATTAATACTTTTGAGGATCTTGGTGATCATTGGCTTAATGAGACCAAGTATTATTGGGAACATTATAAAGATCTAAAAAAACCTGGGACATGTACTGTTAATGGCTTTTATGGAATTGAAGAAGCTGTAAAAGTAATTCAAGATTGTGAATCTAGATACCAAAAAGAAATTGAACCTAAATTAGTTGATTAATAAAAAAATTATTTCTCTCTAAATTGTTCAAATATTTCCGAAAGAATTTTATCAGCCCCCTGAAGTTTTAGCTTTTCAGCTAATTTCTTACCAACTTCCTCTGGATTTTTAATATTTCCTATCGATTTATCTTTGATAAGTCTTTTCCCATCAATAGATGCGACCATTCCTATTAGGACTATTTCATCATTTTGAATACTACTATTAACCCCTATAGGAACTTGACATCCCCCTTCAAGTTCTCTTAAGAAAGATCTTTCAGCTAAACATCTTTGACTCGATACCTTATCTTCTAGGACCTTTATAATTTTAAGAACTTCTTTATCATCAGATTTACATTCTATTCCTAAAGCACCTTGTCCAACTGCATGAAGGGAAATCTCATTAGGAATATTTTGGTGAATTCTTGATTCAAATCCTAATCTTTTTAAACCAGCTGCAGCCAGAATAATGCAGTCAAATTCTTCTGAGTCTAGTTTTTCTATTCTTGTAATAACGTTTCCTCTAATATCTTTGAAAATAAGATGAGGAAATTTATATCTTAATTGAGCAAGTCTTCTTAGGGAACTTGTTCCAACGATTGAACCTGGAGGTAAACTTTCTAATTGATAAATTTTATTTTTTTTGTTAACTACTAAAGCATCCGAAGGATCTTCTCTTTTTGTTATACATCCTAATGTAAGTCCATTAGGTAAATTAGTCGGTAAATCTTTTAAGGAATGTACCGCAATATCTGCATGACCTATGAGCATTTGAGCTTCAAGTTCTTTTGTAAAAAGTCCTTTATCTCCTATTTTGGCTAAAGCTACGTCGAGAATTTTGTCACCTTGAGTAGCCATAGCCTCTATAGATACTTCTAAGGTAGGAATATTTTTTTCTAATTGCTCTTTAACCCATAATGTTTGAACCATTGCTAATTTACTTCTTCTACTAGCTATCTTTAATTTTGATTTAGTCATTAAATATAGGTTTAATTAGGTTTAAGAGAAAGTCGCATACATTTTAAGACAATATTTGCCAACATTACAAAGCTAAAAAATTATGTTTAACTTTTTTATTTAATATATTCTTTTAAAACACCATTTCTGTTTGGATGTCTAAGCTTTCTAAGAGCTTTTGCTTCTATTTGTCTAATTCTTTCTCTTGTGACATCAAAAATTTGACCTATCTCTTCAAGAGTTTTCATTCTTCCATCATCTATTCCATATCTCAGTCTTAGAACATCCCTCTCTCTTGGGCTTAGGGTCGCTAAAACCCCTTCTAAATCTTCTCTCAATAAAGTTTTAGATACATCTTGTTCTGGGTTCTCAATATCAGCCTCAATAAAGTCTCCAAGCCTTGAATCCTCTTCTTTACCAATAGGTGTCTCGAGCGAAATTGGAAGCTGAGCACTTTTAGCTATAAATCTTAATTTTTCAATTGTCATTTCCATACTTTCAGCTATTTCTTCTTCACTAGGCTTTCTTCCAAATTCTTGACTAAGAACTTTTGTTGTTTTTTTAATTCTAGAAATTGTCTCATATAAGTGAACAGGTAATCTGATAGTTCTACTTTGATCTGCTATCGCTCTTGTTATCGCTTGACGAATCCACCAAGTAGCGTAAGTAGAAAACTTATAACCTTTTTCATGATCAAATTTTTCAGCAGCCCTTATTAACCCTAAGCTTCCTTCTTGTATTAAATCTTGAAAAGAGAGCCCTCTATTCATATATTTCTTGGCAATAGAAACAACTAACCTTAAATTAGATTGAACCATTTTCTCTTTAGCTCTTCTACCTAAGAGAAGTCTTCTTCTGAATTTAGAAAGAGGCATATCTATTAATTCTGCCCATTCCCTAACTGAAGGGAAATGCCCCTTCTCAGACTCATATTGAGTAGCTAATTCCTCAAGTTGAAGTAAATCGGCTATTTTTCTAGCAAGTTCAATTTCTTCATCAGGTCTTAATAATCTAATTCTTCCAATTTCCTGAAGATAAACTCTAATTGAATCTTCTGTATAAATTCCCTTTGGTCCAAGCTTTATATTCCCTAGA
Organism: Prochlorococcus sp. AG-673-M19; assembly: GCA_003211115.1. GTDB lineage: Bacteria > Cyanobacteriota > Cyanobacteriia > PCC-6307 > Cyanobiaceae > Prochlorococcus_A. Next base: position 1,905 of record QCTP01000011.1, on the reverse strand, counting down.
CCTTTAGCCTCTTCATCTGAAACATTAAACTCTTCATTATTTTCGATACTTCCTTTCTCATTAAAAGAGTTTTGAATAGGATCTTGATTCTTTTTAATTTTTTCTTCTTTTTTATCGCTTTCTAAATTTGAATCAATTTCTTTATTAATTTTTTTCTTAGAACTAGGATTTGAATTTTTTGATTCTGCTGCTACTGGGCACATAATGGACTCCTTTCTACGGTGAATTTAACTAAGTAAAATTTTAATTAGGGCGATTTTATACATTTAGTAGTAAAAATTTGCCTTAAGGATTAGAACAACTAACTCACAAAAATTGTGATTAGATAAAGTTTTTTTTTAATTGTTGAAAAATTTAAATAGTGTTATAGATTACCTAAAGTAAAAAGTCTTGGGATTTCTCAGACTGGCAGATCAATTTTTGAATTTTCACCCAATGATCAAAGCTTCATGTCTCCCTTAAGAACAGGATACTTACAATGTGCAAAAACACTTTGTGGAATGTTCAACAATCCAATACTAAGAAAAAGTTTTGATGCCGGCAAGTAATAATTTATCAAATACCTCTTTTAAGTTTGAAGTATTGCTTGATATAGGTAGTCATAGCAATAGTTTTTCTTATTTAGATGGCAATAATCTTGGCGTAGAGGTTGGAGATATTGTTTCAGTAAAACTTAAAGGAAGGTTATTAAATGGACTAGCGATTGCAAAAAATCCTTTTTTAAAAATAGATAAAAATACAAAAGATTCTTTTGAGAAATCTAATTTTGAATATTTGTTTATAGAGGATATTGTCCAAAAAAAAGTAATTCAAGACTGGTGGAGAGAATGGATGGAGGCTTTAGCTTTATTTTATCGAGTAAGCAGCTTAAAAATGTTTAAAACAGCTTTCCCTCCAGGATGGATTGGAAAACATAAAAAAATTTCTCAAAGCTTTAAATATCAAATATGGATTGAATCTCAAACAGATTTAGAATTTAGTAATGATGAATTAACTAAAAGAGAAATTTATTTAATACGTATTTTGCGTCAGAAAGGGAACTGGCAAAGCGAATTACTTAAGTTTGGCTTTAATTCAACTTTTATAAATTCAATGGTTAGTAAAAACTTATTAATCAAGAGTAAAAGAAAAAAAATATTTAATACCAAACTTAGTTCTTACAAAAATGATTTTACTGAATTAAATAAACCACAGCTTACTCAGGAGCAAAAAAGAGTATATGAGGAAATGCAAGAGATGAAACCTGGAGATGTCATGTTGCTATGGGGAGAAACAGGTTCTGGTAAAACAGAAGTTTATATGAGAATGGCTGAAGATCAATTACTAAATAAAAAGAGTTGTTTAATACTTGCTCCAGAAATTGGCCTAATTCCTCAACTTATTGATAGATTCACTAAAAGATTCCAAAGTGAAGTCTATGAGTATCATAGTAATTGTTCTTCGCGGCATAGAACTTTAGTATGGAAGAAGATAATAGATGAAGATGAACCTATTATCGTTATTGGGACAAGGTCAGCAGTATTTCTTCCTATTCAGAATTTAGGCTTAATAATAATTGACGAAGAACATGATGCCTCATACAAACAAGATAGCCCAATGCCTTGTTACGATGCGAGAGATGTATCTCTTCAAAGAGTAAAAAGAAATCCAGCAAAGCTAATTTTCGGAAGTGCAACTCCTTCAATGAGGACTTGGAAAAGAGTTGTTTTTGAAAAAAAGTTAAAGATGCAGAGAATGAAAGAAAGAATATCTCGTACTGAAATACCGGAAATTAAGGTTGTTGATATGCGTTGTGAATTTAAAAAGGGAAATACAAAAATCTTTTGTAGCGAATTATTAGAGTTGATTTCTCAGCTTAAAGAGAATCAGGAACAAGCAATAGTTTTGATTCCTAGAAGAGGTTAT
>QCTP01000010.1 GCA_003211115.1 Prochlorococcus sp. AG-673-M19 | reverse complement strand
TTCTTGCAGAAGAGTATTACATGTTAAAGATAGAACTGGTAGAGCACTTGTAGAGGTTTTAGAAGACCAGATTGAAAGCAAGAAGAATATTTTGCATTGTAGAGGTGTCCGAGTAACTGAATTGTTTATTGAAAATGAAGAATGTAGAGGAGTTCAGGTGCTTGATGGATCTAATTTATATTGGATTACATCTAAAGCTGTTGTTTTAGCAACAGGAGGAGGGGGACACTTATTTACCAACACCACAAATCCTGCACAATCTTCTGGAGAAGGAATTGCACTCTCATGGAAAGCTGGAGCTGCAATTGAGGATTTGGAATTTATACAATTTCATCCTACAGCTTTAAAATTTTATGGTTCTCCTTGCTTTTTAATCTCTGAAGCACTGCGAGGAGAGGGAGCAGTTCTTGTTGATAAAAATGGTGAAAGCCCTGTAAATCATTTAGAAAATCGTGATTTAGCTTCAAGAGATCAGGTTAGTAGAGCAATTATGAATAATATGGATAAAAATAATATTGATCATGTTGGCCTTGATTTAAGATTTATTGATCCAGAAAAAATTGTAGAAAGATTTCCAACTATCTTAAGTAGATGTCTAGATTATGGAGTGAATCCTCTAAACGAGGTAATTCCTGTTGCGCCTGCAGCACACTATTGGATGGGAGGTGTTCATACCGACTTGAATGCATCTTCTACAAAAAAAGGTCTATATGCCGTAGGAGAAGTGGCTTCCACAGGAGTACATGGCGCTAATAGACTAGCCAGTAATTCACTTATGGAATGCCTTGTATTTGCTAGAAAAATGTCTTCTATTGAACTGAACGCTCCTTTTAAATTTGGAAGTTTAGAAAGATATACCAAAGAAGTTTATATTAATAATCCTCAAGAGGATTATATTTCAAGTGTTGCAGAAAAGATTGATGATTTAAGAAAATTATGTTGGTCAAATTTAGGAGTTTCTCGCAACAAAAAAAGTATGATTCAACTATTAACCACTCTTCAAGATGATATGGATCAATTAAAAATTAATCCTTTGATTAAGATTCTTCAGAAAATAGAAATCGATCAAAAATTGAAACTAACCGAACCAAATAGGAGAGGTCTTAATCTATCGCTTGATTTGCATAATAGACAAATCACAACCATGTTATTGCTAAAAGCTTGTCTTTTTCGAGAGGAGAGTAGAGGAGGCCATTATAGAGATGATTTTCCAGTTAAAGATATTAATTGGGAATGCCATACTAGGCAGCAATTAAATCAAAAAATATGTAAAAGATTTGTTAAAAATTAGAATCTCCATCATATCCAGTCATGATTGCTAAGTCATTTAAATCTTTAACACCACTATATATTTCTCCATTTATTTCCCATGATGGAAAACCTTCAATCTGTTTTTCTCTACATATTTTATATTCATTATCTTTTCCATCTTGGGCGCACTCTACTACTGTCAATTCTTTGACTGCTTTTTTGCCAAATAATTGTTTTTGATCATGACAATGTGGGCACCAATATGCACTATACATTTTAAAATTATTATCAGTTAGAAATTTAGCAAACTTAATTTTTTGGATTGAGCTAGATGTTGTGATTGATGGCGACACCTTTTCTGTATTATTAGAAACATCAATTGCATTAGAAGGGTCAACATTATTTGACCATATCAATCCTCCTATAAGAACTGTTAAAGCAACAATAAATCCTCTATAGATCATGGGTTCTCTACTTTCAAACTTCGCTCCAATCATAGAGATAATAAAGATAGAAATAGATAAAATCGCCGAAAGAATACAAAAAAAACAATAAGCCTTAATTTTGATAAACATTATATTTAGCAATAGAAAGCTAAATACAGAAGAAGCGCAAGAGATTAAAAATATTAGCCACCATATAATTTTATTTAGTTTTTCTTTAGGTGAAATTATATTCAGTGATAGAAATATTGAAAGTAATAGAATTGATGAATAAGTAATCACTCCTGCAAATGAGAGCGGAATATTTACTTGATTATTCTCGAATAATGTACCCCAAGGACTATTTAAGACAGTATCACAACCATTTTTGATCCCAGGACATGAGAGAGAGTTAAATAATCCCCAATTTTTTAGAGTAATTGAACCTGTATCGACTAGTCCAATAGTGCTTAGAAGGGCAATTATAATTTTTGGCCATTTTAAATCTTTTTTGTTTCTTTTTTTTAAAGTCTCAAGGGCCATAAAACTTTAATGTTTGTAATTTGCAGCATTTATCTTAATATTATAATTTAACAAGACTTCCAAATAAGATTCTTTGTTAATTTTTATTTAATGTATAAATTCAGTGAAGCAAAATAATCAAACAATTAAAGATAAAAAACTTTCAAAGGTTGCTTTTACCCATGTTGGATGTGAAAAAAATCTTGTTGATACTGAACATATGCAAGGCTTATTAGATAGGGAAGGATATCAAGTAGGCAATAATGTTGAGGATGCGAATGTTGTTGTAGTAAATACTTGTAGTTTTATAGAGACAGCTAGAGAAGAATCTATTAGAAGGATTCTTGAATTTACTGATCAAGGCAAAGAGGTAATAGTGGCGGGCTGTATGGCGCAGCACTTCAAAGAAGAACTTTTAAAAGAAATCCCTGAAATAAAAGGTTTAGTTGGAACTGGCGATTATCAGAAAATAGCCAAGGTCATAAACCGAGTAGAGAAAGGTGAAATTGTTAATGAAGTTTCAAAAATACCTGAATTTATTGCTGATGAAAAAATTCCACGCTTGGTAGATAAAAATAAATTTGTTGCTTATCTTCGTATAGCTGAAGGTTGTGATTATAATTGTGCATTTTGTATTATTCCCAAGTTAAGAGGTCCTCAACGCAGCAGGACTATAGAATCTATAGTTTCAGAAGCAAAATATCTTGCAGCTCAAGGGATTCAGGAAATAATATTAATTAGTCAAATTACAACAAATTATGGTCTTGATATTTATGGTAAACCTTATTTAGCAAAATTATTAAAAGAACTGTCAAAAGTTTCAGTTCCTTGGATAAGAATTCATTATGCATATCCAACTGGTTTAACCGATGAAGTCATTAATGCCTTTAAAGAATCAAATAATATTGTTCCCTATTTTGATCTGCCACTGCAACATAGCCATTCAGATGTTCTTAAGAGTATGAATAGACCTTGGCAGGCTTCTTTAAATGAATCAATTTTAAGTCAAATAAGAGAGAAAATTCCATCTGCTGTATTAAGAACAAGCTTAATTGTTGGATTCCCAGGAGAAAATCAAAAACATTTTCAACATCTTCTAGATTTTTTGCATAGACATAAGTTTGATCACGTTGGGGTTTTTATTTTTTCTCCGGAGGAAGGAACAAGTGCTTTTGATTTGCCAAATAGGGTATCTTCAGAAGTTGCTGAAGCAAGAAAAGATAATATAATATCCATTCAACAAACAATTTCTAAGAACAAAAATCAATTATATGTAGGTACTAAAGTAAAGGTGTTAGTAGAAAAAATATCTGAAAATAACGAACTAATAGGACGTTCTTATCACTTCGCTCCTGAAATAGATGGAAATGTCATCTTATCTATTACAGATAATGAGAGTAATTATGTTGGTAAATTTGTTGAAGCAAATATTTATTTTGCAGATGAATATGATTTATATGGAGAGGTTATAAACACCTTATAAATTTTTTCTAAATTAATTTAACTGCTCTTAAGAGTTTATCTAATAGGAACGCTGTTCCAAAACCAAAGCCAAGAAATGCAAAATAGAAAATGATGTTCATTTTTCTTTTATATATTATTTTAATTTAGCATCTCAATAAAAATTAGAATTTTTTTCGTTTAATTTCTTAATCTTGTATGTAAGGTAATTTTTTGTACAAACATTCTTCTGCTTTTTGTAATTCTCGGCCTAAATATAAGGCATGATCAAATCTAGATATAAGATCGTCCCTCTTTTCGGTAATTTCTATTCCAATCTCTTTAGCACTTATTCCTGTGAAAGTTTCATTGCAACTTTTAATCTGTTTTTCGTCACATTTAATAGGCTCATTAGTTGTGGGATCTAGTGCATACCCCTCTTCATTAATTTTATTTAAATAATGTTCCAGGATAATTTGTTTTGTCTGTAAATCAATCTTTATAATGAAATATCCATTTGGGTCTAGTTCAATATATCTATTAGATAAATCATTATCCATCCCTATTTTTTTCTCCAAGATTTTACTAAAATCCATCTTCGAAATTTTTAATAAAATTATATTCTTAATATAAGCAATGTTCTGGAAAATAAATTTTTGTTTTATTTAAAAGGGATAGAATTATTTTCTAAGTCAATTTCTTTTATAGTTTGAAAATTTACTTCATTCAACCAAGGTGTAATTATATTTTCCATATTTTTGTTAAACCATTTGTGCAAACTTTTAGTACTTTTAGCAAAAAAACCTCTCCTTCGTTTATGTTTACCTCCTGCTCCAGGATCAAAACTTTTGATATCATTTTTTATTGCCCACTCAATAGGCTGGTAATAACATAATTCGAAATGTAAATTAAGTATTTCTTCTTGACTTCCCCAATATCTACCCCATATATTTTGTTTATTTTTTACACACATTGACATTGCAATTGTGCTATCAGAATCATTTCTCGATGCACTAAAAAATATTAGATTTTTTTTATTTTCTAGAATATTTTCGAAGAATTTCGAGGTAAGATATTTGCTCCCCCAAACTCCCCATCTCAAACAATGTTGTTCATAGAAATTATGCATTTTTTGAACTATTTCTAGATTTATGTTCTCTTCTGTATGAATTTTTATATCGAGATTTTGTTTGGAAATTGATTTTCTTTCTTTTTTAATATTTCTTCTTTGATTTGAATTGAACCTAGATAAAAAATCATCAAATGTATTTTCACCATTACTAATCCATTCACTACTTGTATTTATCCATTCCTGATATCCCAACGATTGTAGATGCTCTCCCCAATCTTCGTTTACATATAAGAAATTGCAACTTAAGATATTATTTTTTGAAGCAAAGTTATCAATATAATTGATTAATGAATTTGTGATTACTGTTTTATTTTTATTTTCTTTGTATAAAAACTGATATCCATTCACAGGGCTGTAAGGACTCATCCCGATGAGCTTAGGGTAATAATTCAAATTTAAATCTTGCGCTAATCTTGCAAAGGATTGATCAAAAATAAATTCTCCATAACTATGATTTTTAAGAAAAAGTGGAGCGATACCACATATTTCATGATTTTCATAAGCAACAAAATATAAAGGTTGCCAACCAGTTTCTCTTGAGACACTTTTCGATAACTCAAGGTTATTAAGCCATTCCCATTCATAAAAAGGATTATTAATTTCTTTCATCAATTGATTCCAAGTTTTCTTATTTATATCTTGAATTGATAGTTTTATTTCAATTTTGTGCTCAAAATGATTCATATATGTTCTATTTTAATAATCTCCCACTTTTCTGGCGTAATGAATATGTATTTCATTTTCGTCTAATTCTTTAATTGATTGTATTTTCCATAATTGTTTTAAATTAAAAATTTTATTTGTTTGCTCTGTAGGTATCCATGTGTATTTTCCTCCAATAATTTTTGGAGCTATTGTAATTTTGATTTCATCAATCAAATCTTCTTTTACAAAAGAATTTATAAGCTTTGCTCCACCTAAAAGTGCTAGACGATTGATTCCAGATTTTTTAATACTTAATAAAGTTTCTCTCCATGTGTTTTTGTAGTAAATTTCTTTCTCAAAATCTATATTTTCTAATTTCTTATTTTTGTTAGAGCTAATTAACCATCTTTTAACTGGTTGTTTAAAATAACTCCAATCTTTACTAAATTTCTTACTATTGGATGCAACTATAGAAATTGGCTGATTTCTTGAAATTTTCATTGCACCATTTTTGCAATGAACTTTAACTAAATATGTACTCTGGTGAGCTTTAAGTGTTTCTAATCCGAAAATTGTAGCATCAACATTTGATAAATTTTCATCTAGTATTCTTTTATCTTTATTACTCGCAAGATGTGATTCTCCTCCATTTGGGAAGGCAATTCTTCCATCTAAACTAGAAGCGATTATTATCGCTATGCTTGGAATCTTCAAGCTTGAGTAACTAATTTATTTTCTAATTTTAACTCTAATGAGTTGGCTATATTTTGATCAACATAAATTTCTGCAGCATTATTTGGACTTTCTTGCAGTCTGACTTTATGTAATTTTGCACCAAGAATTTTTATAGGTTTTTTGAGAATATCTGAAATATATAGTGCAATATTTTCAGCTGTAGGGACACAAGTATGAAAATATTCGATATCTTTATTTAGAAATGTATGGTCTAATTGCTCAACAACTAATTCATTAATAATAGTTTGAAGAGAAGATAAATCACATATCATCCCGGTTCTATTATCAATTTCTCCTTTAACTGTGATGTCAACAAGATAATTATGTCCATGTCCATTAACTCTGGCACATTTCCCATATATCTTTTTGTTTTCCTCAAAAGATATCTCCTCTTTAGCTAGCCGATGTGCAGCAGCAAAATGTGTTTGAACTGTTAGTAAAGCTTCCATGTTTTTACCATAATAGTCTGCCCATAAATTTGGGTTTTCATAAAGTCTTAAACTCGTAAGTGGTAGATCATCTTTTAAACGATTCCAAATAACTTTGACTAAGGCTTCAGTTGTTGGAAGAATTCCATTCTTTTGATGAATATTAAATTCAGGCCATACATCATTTAAAAAACGAAAATCTAATTGCCCAGTAACCTTATCTTTAATTGAATGTTTTACATCAGAAAGATTTAAGACCATACCATCCGAGTCAAGTTCGCCACCCATTGATACAATGAGTTCATAGTTATGACCATGCCCTGGGGCAATACTACAATTTCCAAAAAGAGAAAAATTTTCTTCCTTGCTTTTTTCGGGAAGCCAATAACGATGACTCGAACTAAAGCAGGCACGTCGAGTTATGACGCATTCACGTCCCTTTCCATGCAATGGTTTGGTAAGTGTAGAAGCCATAAATGTCTGCAATAATACTATCTTAAGGTTTTATATACACTTTTGTCTGTATGGATAAATTCATTATTGAAAAAACAATCAAAAAGATCAAGGGTAGAAGTATATTTTTAATAGGTATGATGGGTTGTGGGAAATCTCAAACAGGTCCAAAGTTGGCTCAATTATTGAGTTATAAATATATTGATTTAGATTCATTAATAGAGAAGTTAGCAAAAAAAACAACAAATCAAATATTCAGAGATAGTGGAGAAGAAGAGTTCCGTGAACTAGAAACAAATTGTCTAAAAGAAACAATTAAAATTCCATCTTTGGTAATATCTACTGGCGGAGGAATTGTTGCAACTCCTCAAAATTGGGGAATATTAAGGCAAGGAATAATAATTTGGCTTGATGTAGATAAAAATATTGCTATTAAAAGATTGAAAGATGACATAGGAAATAGGCCGCTACTTCAAGAAGGAAATTTGAGTAATTTATATACGAATATTTTAAAATCTAGAAAAAATTTATATTCTCAGGCTGATATAAAAATTGAAATTATTAATGAAAATGTGGAAGAAGTTTCAGAAAAAATAATATATGCTCTCCATAAAAGAATTAATAATTAATCTTGGTCAACTCTTACTGCAAACCATTTAATAACATATCCAAATTTTATTTCTAATTCATAAGTACTTTCTAGTAATTCTTCAAAATATGCTTCTTTGGAATAATCTAGATTTTGATATATTGTAGAAGATTCAACCTTTGGGATCCAATTTTTTAGCCATATTATTGCTTCTTTTTTAGTTACTATTTTTTCTTTTGAATCTGGCTCCAATAAAACAAAATGATCTGAGGATCTTATTAATGGATTTGACATGATAAAAAATTTTTTTTGCTTAGTTCTTTTTCTAATTGTTCAACTGCTTTCTATAAAGAATGCAGTTGCTTTAAGTGATTTGAATGTAAGAGAGTTTTTGGATAATAGAGAAAATTTATGGCCAGAATTATACTTACCAAATTTTCAACTTTCTGATACTTCAAAAGATTTAATCTATCCTAATTGGTTTGAAGGAGATTGGCTTGTTACTTCTCAAGATTTATCGCATGAATCAGAAGAACCTATTGTATACCAAGTAAATTTTTATAAGAATAATCTAAATGAAGTTATTGGTAATCGTTCAAAGAATTCTGAGTCTATAGGAAAGGCAATTTTTGGTGAAAAATTGATAAAAGTAGTTAATGATCCTCGATCTTTTAATAGTCAAATTACTTATTTAAAAGATGATTTCTATATTGACTCTAGAATTACGGGAAGAACTCAAGTTCAAGATAATGATATTTTTTTTGCGGATGAATTAGTAATTCAAACTGCTCATAAACCTGGGGCTTCAAGAGTTAATCAAGTAGAAGCTATAAGTAAATTTAAAAAATGTGATCAAGTCAATTTAAAATTTAATGATAATCAAAAAACTGATATATGCGGTGTTCAATATATTGCTTCATATGGATCTAAAGTTGGTGATCCTTCAGTTCATGCAATAAAAACTAATAAATATAAATTGACATTTAAATTTATTGAGAATTAGCGCTAAAAATATATTCTTCCAAATTATTTCTCCAAATAAATAGATTTTCTAGGTAAGGGTTGTTTATATATTCTTGGCAACCTTCTCCTGAAAGAATAGGCCCTGAAGACTTTGGAAACTTAAGAAGAGATAATTGTGCTGCAATTGCAATATCAGCGATTGATAAATTATCACCTAATAGATATTTTTTATTAATTAGAGATTTTGATAAAGACTCTAATATCTTTTGCAGTTCTAAATTATCTTTAGAAGATATAACCACATTAGAAATTTTACTAAGATTTTTAAAAGGTAATTTATCAACTAATCCTTTTAATGAAGATGGCATCTCGTCTGGAAGTAAAGCAGTGCGTAGTTGTGGATTCTCTATTGCTGATTTAATTAGAGCTTTTCTACAAGTTGAGGCCATAGTGGTATCAGCCCAATCTTCTATTAATTTGCATTGCGCAAATAACAAAGGATCTTCAGGGAAAAGTGGATTGTGATCATTTTTTTTATTTATATATTCGCAAATAATTGAAGAGTCACTAATAATTTGATCATTATCATCAACAATAACTGGTACTTGTTTTTGACCAGATATCTTGAAAATTTCAAATTGACCTATACCTGGGGTAATTTCTTCAACTCTATATTGTAATTTTTTGGCGTGAAGAGCCATTCTTGTTTTTAAGCAAAAAGCGCTATGTCTAAATTGATATAATGTAATCATGCTATTTAATGTTTGTTAAAACTTAGCTAAAAAAGTAATCTAATTGTGGAGCTAATGGGCGAATTCTTCTCTAATGTTGCAAGATATCCTAAATATTTAATTTCTATTATTGCCGGAGGTTTAGTTGCATTACTAGAACCTTTGTTTAAGAATAGATCAAATCCATTAACCTTAGTGGGTTTAATATCTGCAGTAATTAGTGCGTTCATAACAGTTTATTTCGTACTACAAGCAATGACAAATCCAATCAACTTACAATCATAATGCCTAATAATTATCGAATTGCAAAAGTTTCTTCTTTGCTTAAAAAGGAGATAACTCTTATTTTGCAAAATGATTTGGAAAATGATTTATTAAAGAGTAATTTCATTCATATTTCAAAAATAGATTTAACGGGAGATTTGCAATTTTGCAAGATTTACGTCACATCAACAGCTGAAGAGGAAATAAGAAAAGAAATTGTTGTTAATTTAAATCTCGCAAAAAACTTTATCAGGCATATATTAGGGCAAAGAATAGAGATGAGAAGATTACCGGAAATAACTTTTAAAGATGATACAGTATTAGATAAAGGATTGTCAGTACTTAAGCTACTCGAAGAATTAAAAAATAAAACACAGGATCAAACTTCAAAATTAGAGGAAAATAATGCCAAAAGTTGATCTTCCTTTGCATCAAAAAAACATAATCATTACTCGATCAAAAGATAAGATATCTGAAATAAAAAAATTATTCACTAATAAAGGTGCCCATATATTTGATTTCCCAGCAATTCATGTTGGATATCCTGATGATTTAAATCCTCTTGATGATGCCTTAAGTGAAATAAATGATTTTCATTGGATTATTTTTTCTAGTAGTAATGGAATAAAATTTGTAGATGAAAGATTAAGAAGTTTCAATACTTCATTAAAAGAATGTTCAAAGAAAATAAAAATTGCTGTAGTAGGGGAAAAAACCTCTAAAAGTCTTAGCGAGTTAGGAATCGAGGCTGATTTTGTTCCCCCAGAATTTGTAGCGGAGAGTTTAATTGAAAATTTTCCGATATCAGGTTATGGACTCAAAGTCTTTTTGCCAAGGGTTCAAACAGGAGGAAGGAATTTAATTGCTGATGAATTTAGGAATTCTGGTTCACGCGTTGTAGAGGTTGCTGCGTATGAAACAAGATGTCCAGACTCAATTCCTAAAGAAACAATTAATGCTATCGCTAGCAGAAAAGTTGATGCAATGGTTTTTTCAAGTGGTAAAACAGTATTAAATTCTGCTTTTTTGCTTGAAAAAGAATTTGGCGAAGAATGGTTAAGATTTCTAGATAATGCAAAGTTTTTAACTATTGGTCCTCAAACTTCAAAAACATGCAAAAAAATTTTTGGCAGAGTAAATAGGGAGGCGCTCAAATATACCTTTGAGGGATTGTCAGATGCTGCAATTGATATTTTTAATTAGATAATTCATCTTTATAATTTTTTTCTACCAAGTCTCGAAACCTATTAATATTAGCTTGTAACTCATTAGTCACCATTTTACCCAGAATTTTTTCTTCCATAAATCGAGCAATCATTTTAGGTAACTCATAGGTGACAGCTAAGTTTACTGACGTTGATTTGTCTCCTTTTGATTCAAAAATTACAGACCCCTGAGTTGGTAATCCTCCTATAGATTTCCATTCTAATTTGTTTTTATCAATCCTTTCTGTTATTTGAGCTTTCCATTTAAATTTGAATCCATTAGCAGCTAAAGTCCATTCGGTTAAATCCGGTAAGGTAGATGTTTCTTGATCAACTGTTTTCACGGATTCAATCCAGCTCATCCAAAGAGACATAGAATCTAAATCACTCCAAGTGTTCCAAACATTATCTAATGGTGCATTCACAATGGTAATTACTTCATGTTTAAGCCAAGTACCCATAGTTAACTAACCGCAAGATTCTTAGCTAATTCCGCTTTCTTATCTAGGATTGCTGCTGCCGCAAGATGACCGCTCATAGTAGCTCCTTCCATAGAATCAATATAGTCTTGCTTTGTATAGCTTCCAGCCATAAAGAAATTTGATATTGAAGTTCTTTGATCTGGTCTAAAAGGTTCCATACCTGGAGACTCTCTATAAAGTGATTGTGGGACTTGTACTACATTACTCCAAAGCAATTTTAGATTTTTCGAAGAAGGAAATAGACGTCGTACCTCAGCATCAATCTCTTTAGTTACTCTTTCTGTTGATCTACCCATCCAACGATCTCCGGGAGTCAAAACACATTGAAGTAGAGATCCCATTCCCTCCTTTCTATAATCTACTGGACTTGCTAAAGCTAAATCTGCAAAACAACTAAAAGATGCATCAGCTGAATATAAAAGATTATCTAAACCTTTAGGAATCTCACTTTTGTTATCATTTTTTAATTCAGTAACCCATCCATCATATCTTAGTTGTATTGTTGCTACTGCTACTGCTCTAAGTTTTTTTAAACCTTCAAATTCTTTAAATTGATACCATTCTTTGGGAACTATTTTTTTTATTCCAGGGACATCACAAGCAGCGAGAAATGTATCAGCAAATATAGCTTTGGGACCTTTAGGTGTCGCTATTTTTAATTGGGTGACAGAGTAGGAAGAAGATTTTTTTTCATAAATAATTTCTTCGACCTTATGATTTAAATGGATTTTGCAGCCTTTTTTTGAGATGTAATCAACGATTGGTTGTGTTAACCATTTATGAGGTGATCCTTTTAAAAGATTAAGCTTAGACGCTTCAGTTTTAGATGCAAACATCATAAAAATAGTTAACATGCATCTTGCAGAAATATCCTGACAATTTATAAAACCTAACGCGTATGCAATTGGGTCCCACATTCTTTCAAGACTTCTTATACTTCCGCCATGATTTAAGAACCATTCTTTAAAGCTTAATTTATCTAAGTCTCTAATAATTTTCATTGCACCTTCATAATCTACTAATCCTCTCACTATAGGGCTAGTTCCTAAAGCCAATGCATTTCTTAACTTGTCTACCCAAGTTAATTGTTCTGTAGTGAAAAAAGCTTTCAGTCCGTTAAAAGGAGCTCCCAAGGCAAATCTAAAATCCAAAGACTTTAAATTACCACCATTATTAATAAATAAATGAGTATGTTCTTTGGGAAGCAGATTATCTAATGCTCCAACTTTTTTCATAAGTTTGAATAAATTTGCATAGTTATAAAAAAATACATGTAATCCCATTTCTATATGATTACCATCTTTATCTTCCCAACTACCAACTTTTCCTCCCCAAAATGATCTACTTTCATAAATCTCAACTTCATGTCCTTCATCAACTAAATTAACAGCTGCTGTTAGGCCTGCTAATCCTGATCCTACTATTGCAATTTTCACTTTTTTTTGTAAATTATAACAAATCAACTTTGTATATTGTTTGCTTTATGCATGAAGTGTATGAATTTTTTGTAGTATGGATATATAAGGAACTGTATTTATGGAAAATTTAAAAATAGAAGAAAAAATTAAGACCTCAGACGATGGTAAGGGAATTTTAATAACAAATGATGCAATAGAACAAATATCTTCTTTATTGAAGAATCAGACTGATAAGAAAGCACTTAGGGTTGGCGTGAGATCTGGTGGATGCAGTGGTATGAGTTATACGATGGATTTTATTGGTGGGAATGAAATAAATTCTGATGATAAAGTATATGATTATTCATTGAGTTCAGAACAAACCTTTAAAGTAGTATGCGACCCAAAAAGCCTTTTATATATTTACGGAATGCAACTAGATTTTAGTAAGGATTTAATTGGAGGAGGATTTAATTTCGTTAATCCTAATGCCTCCCAAACTTGTGGCTGCGGAAGCTCTTTCGCAGTTTAGAAAAAAATATATGACAGAAGATATTAATCCAATTGAATCCGATTTCAATTCAGCCTTATCAAGATATCAAGATGGTCAAGAGTTGGTACCTATTGCACAAGATTTTCAAAAAATCATTCAACAAATTCCTAATCACTTTGCCGCTTGGACTTGCTTATCTTGGCTCCAACTTTTATTGAAGAATAATGAAGAGGCATTAGCAGCGGCTAGACAGGCAGTTCGCTTAAATCAGCAAGATCCTCAAGCAAGGATGAATTTGTCTTTAGCACTTTTGGCTACAAATAATAAAGGTGTTAGAGAGCATGTTGAATTAATTAAAAAAATGGCAATTATGATGCCTGATGTAAAGACTGAGTTAAAAGAGTCAGTTGAGGATGGCTTTAAAAGATATCCAAACTGGCCAGAATTAATCAAAATCAATAATTGGTTGGAATTTTAAATTGTCCAGAATTTTACTATTAAGTAATGGACATGGAGAAGATTTATCAGGTAGTTTGTTAGCTAAATATTTAGTAAAGAAAGGTTACCTTGTTGAGGCTCTCCCAATCGTCGGTGATGGCGAAAATTATAAAAAAGTTAATATAAGAATTATTGGTAAAACTAAAAAATTTAAGACTGGTGGTATTGGTTATAATTCTCTAAAAGGAAGAGTTTCTGAAATATTTGAAGGACAAATTATTTATTTTTTAAAAAAATTATATTTGTCTTATAAATTAAGAAATAAATATGATTTTTATTTTATTGTTGGAGACATAGTTCCTGTTTTTTTTGCATGGTTTGCAAAAAAAGATTTTTATACTTATTTAGTTGCATATTCTAGTCATTATGAGGGAAAATTAAGATTACCTTGGCCCTGTAAATTTTTTTTACTCTCAAAATATGCGAAAAAAATATATGCTCGGGATTTTTTGACAGCAAACGATTTAACTCAGCAATTAAGCAAAAGAGTTTCTTTTTTGGGTAATCCATTTATGGATAAATTTTCTTTTTTTGAAAAAAATTCAAAATGCGTACCTTTTAATATTGGATTATTACCTGGAAGCAGATTTCCTGAAATTGAAGAAAATTTGCAATTGATTCTCGAAGTTTTAGAGACAATGTCTAATTTGAAATTTTTTGAGAAAATTCCATTCAAATTTGCCATAGTAAATGATCTTTCTAGGGAAAAAATTAAGCAGATACTAAAAAGAAGAAAATGGATGTATGTAGATAAAATTAATAGTAATAATGATTTAGAATTTGAATTTGGTTTTATTACAATTATTTTAAATTGGAATTTCTTTGAAGAAATATTATTTGAAAGTAACTTTGTAATAAGTATGTCTGGAACTGCAACAGAGCAAGCAATCGGTTTAGCAAAGCCAGTTATTCAAATTGAAGGTAAAGGTCCTCAATTTACTAAGTCTTTTGCAGAAGCTCAAAGAAGGTTACTTGGTAGATATGTTTTTTGTGCTATTAATTATAGAAATAAGAAAGATCAAATAAATCAAACAATAAATCTTATCCTTAAAATTATTTATCTAATTAAATTAGATAAAAATTTTTTGAGTTCTTGTCTTGATAATGCAAATTATAGAATCGGCGGAAGTGATGCATGTAATAAAATAATTCATGACATTAAAGTGTCATGAAAAATGACTAACAAGAAATCTCAAACAAGTCTTAAAGGAATTATTGATAATTTCTTATTGATAAATTTATTTGTTGTTATATTTTTTGCAATATTTTTTATTTTTTCAGTAATTATGCAACTAAATGGAGTATTTATTTTCCTGAATTTCTTTCAGAATCTTTGGAATCCTCTTATTGTTCCATTAATTACAATTTTAATTGTTAGTTCTTTAGTTAATGGAATTAATTCTTGGTGGAGGCATAAATTGCATTCTCAAGAAGAGGATATTTAAATTTATATATTTTTTCTTGTAATTTAATACTTAATACTTTTTGTCCCTCTAAGACTAATTTTGCTCCATCCCCTAATAATAATTTAAGGATAGTGCCGGGTACTGGAAGTAAATTTGGTCTATTTAGGCATCTTCCTAATGTCTTAGAAAAATCTTTCATAGATACTGGTTCAGGTGCAACAGCATTAAATACCCCAGAAAAATTGTTATCAACTAATGCATTAATAATTAGACCACATAAATCACTTCTATGAATCCAACTCATCCATTGCTTGCCATCTCCAATTGGACCTCCCAATCCAATTTTAAATATAGGAAGCATTTTTCCTAAAGCTCCTCCTTCTGCTTCTAAGACAATACCAATTCTAAAAATGACTAATCTTGAGAAAAATGGTTTTTCGTTAGCAACTTCTTCCCATTTCTCGCAAAGGTTAGCTAAAAAATCATTCCCACAATTACTATTTTCATTAAATTCTTTTGTTAAACTTGTTCCATAAAAGCCTATTGCTGAACCATTTACTATTACTTTTGGGTTAATTCTATATTTTTTCAGAGTATCCATCAAAAACTTAGTTGAATTAATTCTACTGTTTTCAATCTTTTCTTTTTGACTATCAGTCCATTTTTTATCCGCTATTGGTTCTCCTATTAAATTAATTATCCCCTCAGAATCTTTTATCTTACTAATAAAATTTTCATTGCTCCAATTTTCTTTTTTTGACAAATCGATCTTAAGAAAATTAAATTTATCTAGTGGAATATTTATCTTCAAGTTATTAATATTTTTTCTACTGATAATAGAAATTTCGTGGCCTTCTTTGAGCAAAGCGGGAACTAATTCTGTTCCAATAAATCCTGTACATCCAAAGAGTAAAAGACGCATATTATTAAATAAGTAATCATTTAAGAATATTAAATTTTTGTGTCGATTGTAATTATTATGATGTAATCAATTTAAAAAAAATTAATGTAAAAAAGTTTTTGTATAGTATATTTGAAAATCATATTAAATAAATCTCATCATGACTGAGTCGATTTCACAAAAGCCTCTTAAAAAAGGTAGCTTAGTCTTTGTTGATAAAGATATCTATTTAACAAGTATTGAATCATTGGCAAGTGATACTGATTTACCCAGTTATATATTCGAGGGACCAGGAGAAATTTTGAGTATTAAAGAAGAATATGCACAGGTAAGATGGCGTAGACCTGTTCCAGATGTTTGGTTTAAATTAGATCAACTGAAAGAATATTTAGTCGTATAATTTTTTAGGAAATTATTGTTTTTTTATCATAAGCCATTTTTGTTTGGATTCTTTTTGCTTCTTTCATCATTTCTTTACCATCAAATAAGTAATCATCAACATATCCTTGTGTGTATTTGTCCAGTTCTGATAAAGCATCTTTAACTTGAGAAAAACAATGATAAAGATCTAAGCCTAAAAAGGATATTGAATTTGGAACAGATATTGAATTGTAGAGTTTATAAACTTTTTCAATTTTTTTTTGGGAAAAACTTATATAACTACAAAAATTATCCATCAATTCTTCATCATATGGATCAGCAGATAGTTCTTTTATTTCCTGACTCAAAGGTTTGATTACTTGGCTAATAATTCTATTTGTGGGATTATAAATATTTTTTATCCAATTTTTTACTTCGTTATCTTTTATTTTTGAACTATATTTTTTTGTATTAACTTTCTCCTCCCAATTCTCATTATTGAAATTAGACGTTTGGTTTAAAGAAAAGAGAGTTTTATCATATTGTTCTTTTTTGATTGGATCATTGAGGATTTCCCATGCATTTTGTATCGCAAGAAACCTATCTTTTTCACCTCCTGCATCTGGATGATGTTTTTTTACTAAAAGACGATAAGAAGATTTTATTTCACCTTGATTTGCATTTTGTTTTATGCCTAATTCTTCATAAAGATTTTTATTCATATTTAAATACCTTTATCTATAAATAACCATCTTCTCTAGCTTTAATTAGGGTGTTTGATTCAAACATTGCTGTGGATAAATATCGTTCCCCAAAACTTGGAAGAATTACTATTAATCTTTGATTAATAAGCTCTTTTCTCTGACCAATTTTGATTGTTGCTGCTAATGCAGCACCGCTACTAATTCCCGAAAGAAGACCCTCTAATCTAGCTAATAATCTCCCATAATAAAATGCTTCATCATCATCTATTTTTATGATTTCATCTATTAATTTTGTATCAAGTACTTTGGGGATAAAGCCTGCTCCAATCCCTTGGATCGAGTGAGACCCTGGCTTATCTCCTGAAATGACGGCACTTTTTGCTGGCTCTACTGCATATATTTTGCAATTAGGATTAACTTTTTTTAAAAATCTAGAGCATCCAGTAACGGTTCCTCCAGTCCCAACTCCAGTAACTAATCCATCAACATTTTGATTGGATTGATCCCAAATTTCTTTAGCTGTTGTCCTTTCATGAATATCTGGATTCGCGAGATTTTCAAACTGGTTAAATTGAAAGCTATTTGGAATACTCGCAGATAATTCATTCGCTAAATCTAATGCCCCTTTCATTCCTTCACAGCCTGGGGTAAGTTGTAATTCTGCACCATATGCTCTAAGCATTGCTCTTCTCTCAATACTCATTGTATCGGGCATTGTTAATATCAATCTATATCCTTTAGCTGCGGCAACCATTGCTAAAGCAATACCTGTATTTCCACTTGTTGCTTCAATTAATGTTGTTTCTCCTGGCAATATTAGGCCATTTTTTTCTGCTGAATTTAACATGGAATAAGCTATACGATCTTTAACTGATGCTGATGGATTGAAACTTTCAAGTTTCGCAATTATTTCGGGATAACAATTACAGTACTTTTTTATACGTTCTAATCTTACTAAAGGTGTGTTGCCAACTAAAGAAGTAATATCACTTGCAATATCCATGAAAAAAGCTTTACAAAAATAAATTACTTTACTCTTATACTAAATGCATTTATTGATCTTTTATAAAAAAAATTCTTAATTGAAGTTAATTTGAAAACAACTTCTAAGAAAAGATTGTTCTATAGTTTGTTTATAATATGGTATTTACAATTATTTTATGTATTCTCTAGAAATAAGTTTAAGATATTCTCCATTCCCTCTTTCAATACAGAAGAAAGATTATGAAGAAGTCAAAAGAATCTATGATGAAATCAAAGATTTTATGAATGGCAATAATCAACATTCGACTTTAATTGAATTAAGTTGTGAAAAAGTTCAAGATAAAATTATAACTGTTCTTGCTAAAGAGGTTATTTCTGTTCAGATATATGAAAAGTCTGCAGTAGCTGGCGGTTCAAAAAGACCAGGATTTTCTTTAGATATCTAAAATGATTGAGATAAAGGATACTCTGCAAAATAAATTACCCATAATAACTTTTAATGATGTGACCTTTTCATGGCCGGGGAAAACTGATCATGTAGTAAATAATTGTAATTTTTCTATTAATAAAAAAGGGTTATGGATGATTGTTGGTAAAAATGGAAGCGGAAAGAGTACCTTGCTTAAGTTAATTAATGGACTTCTTAAACCAAGCAATGGAGTCATTAATAATTTAGCTGATGTAGGTATGGTCTTTCAAAATCCTGATCATCAAATTTTAATGCCAAACTGTAGGAGCGAACTTCTTTTAAATATTAATCAAAAATTAAGTAGAAAAGACATTACTACCAAGATTAATACTGTACTCAATAAGGTTGGATTAGCCGGTTTTGAAAATAGGCCGATTCACTCATTAAGTGGAGGCCAAAAACAACGTTTAACTATTGCCTGTTCCTTAATAAGTGATAAGAATTTTCTTCTTCTTGATGAGCCAACAGCGTTATTGGATAGTTCTAGTCAATTGAAAGTCTTAGAAATAATTAAAGATCTTACAAATAATAAAAGAAATCCATTAACTGCTCTATGGATTACTCATCGTTTAGAGGAATTAAGCTATGCAGATGCTGTGGCAGAGATGAAGAACGGAAATTTATCAGATTGGTATAAACCATTAAACTTTAAATATAATTAAGAGATACCCCTTGTCATAGGGTACAGGTAAGAGTTAAATTTTTATATATTCCTCGGTAGCTCAGCGGTAGAGCGATCGACTGTTAATCGATTGGTCGCAGGTTCGAATCCCGCCCGGGGAGTTTTAAAGTCTCGAAAAGTCATACAAAGTCACCTCTTATCAGATGACTTTTTTCTTCTATGACTACGATTTGATTAGAAAAAATTTCTAGACGAATATATACACTCTACTTAATTTTTATTCGTCTTTTTATTCGTGTTTTAGTAGAAATATTCGTCTAGATTTTTAGTTACTTTTACTGCTATTTATTACGTTTTTATCCTCAGTTACAGTAAATTAAACAATTTTGATTTGTTGGATGTTCTCTACATTCTTTCTCCCAATAGTTTTGAAACTCAGGAGTACATTTTTCTAGTTCTTGTGGACTTTCATTCAAGTTTAACCCTGCATAATTAAATGCAGTTAGGTATCTTAGAAGGACATTGAATTGATTGAATAGTTTCATAAGACCTCTTAGATCTATATCTATATTGTCCTCCTATTAACTCGAAATTCATAGAGTATTATTACCCGTGTAGAAGTGCTTTGGGGTATCATCAATAATTTTCATAAAAACAAACTATTATTTATAG
Organism: Prochlorococcus sp. AG-673-M19; assembly: GCA_003211115.1. Lineage (GTDB taxonomy): Bacteria > Cyanobacteriota > Cyanobacteriia > PCC-6307 > Cyanobiaceae > Prochlorococcus_A. The sequence continues at coordinate 24,732 of QCTP01000010.1, read as the reverse complement.
AATCAATATAAAGAATAGTAAACCTTGATATTTAATGTTGCGACTTCTTCCTTTACCGATTTTTATTGGTATTTATCTATTCTCTTACTGGAGATGTAAAAAAAATATTGTTGCTAGTGATAAGCAATTAAAACCATGCATTGATTGGGCATATTTAAAAAATTTACCTCTTCCTGAAAAACCTTCCTTCATCGAGTTTTATATTGTTTATGTTTCTTCTTTCTTTAAATTTCCCTTTGGGATAATTATTCAAACACTACCTTTCTCAAAAAAAGTAAAATACTACGAAAGAGAAATGAAATTAATATTTGATAAATGGAATTTAGAAAAAATTAAAAAAATAAAAAATTAATTTATTCGTCAAAATATTCTTCCATTTTCTTATTTCTTTCATATATGTCATGATAAATCACGTCATAGCAAGACATATTTTGTTAAATGCTCGACCATCCGGGGATTGCGAGTTTACATTAAAAAAAACCATAAGAACTCATAAGAAATTATTAGAATTCTTTTTTTGTGAGTTTTTGGAAGATATTAAATTTGTGGTAGTGATGTAGTCTTGAAAATTACCAAATCACTCAATTTCTTACTTCAGATGAATTTAGGTGACTGCAGTTTGAATCAAAGTGAATCTTACCCGGAGGGTTAATTAAAGAAACAAAAACAAAAGATAACTCGCGATATATAATTCAATTAGTTATTTTATAGAAGTGTGAAGGAGATGATATTTATTTCAGTGGAAACAAGGAAACACTTGATTTAAATATCAGCCCCCCATTAGGGGGGTTTTTTTTATCAACTTACAAAAATTTGTCATTAAACATTTCCTAAACATTTATTGTGTATCTTTTTCAATGATGTTATTTTAAATTCCATTTATTAGTCTATTTTTAAAAGTAAATAACTCTTAATCGTCCCACATATCTTGCTTCTCTTTTTCGAGATTATTTTTTTCAAGCAATTCTAATCTACGCTCTTTGGTATCTTCTTCAAAATTTTCTATGCTTTCAGTGTCTGCATATTTTTGTTGAATTTGTAGAGTAATAAAACCAAATTGATCTCCAAAAAAACTAGACATATCTCTCCATGCTTCCATTTCCTCTTCTTTGCCAATTGTGTCGTTTATCTGATGACTAATTATTTCTAAAACAAATTGTTTTAACTCCTGATGACTCATGCACTCTACTTTTTTTTGAATATAAAGTTCTTTTAGATGCTCTAACTGTTTTTTCGTTAAATCAGCATATGTAATAGATTTCTTTTTCATAAATATTGAATTTGTTTTTTAAAAAGTTAACCATTCGTATCTTAATTAAAATTTTAGTGAGATAAAATTTTACATATTGTTCAAAGAAAATTTTCTAGTACAAAAATAAATGATTTTATTTAGGAGGTCAATAAATTTTATAATTTAATTCTTTTATAAATATTTCTATTTCAAACTTAGATTGAAATCATCCTGTAATTAATCGCAAATATAGACTTAATTATTAAGCAATTATTAATAAAATCGAAAGAATTTATAAAATTTATATTTTCTTTTAAACTCCTTTTTTCTTCTAATACCCTGGGGTAATTGGTTTTTTCATTATATTTACTCATTAAAGTTTTTATATCAAGTCAGCAATAAATGCAAAAAATTGAGAGAATCATATTACGAGAACTTTAACTTTAATTTAATAATCTGATAAATATGAAAATTTCAATTCTTTTAATAGAAGATGATCGTGATATGCGTGAATTGGTAGCAGGACATCTTGAGCATTCTGGTTTTGATGTCCTAAAAGCTGAAGATGGTATTAAAGGTCAAGCTTTGGCATTACAATATTCGCCAGATTTAATTCTTTTGGATTTAATGTTACCTAGTGTTGACGGTTTAACATTATGCCAAAGACTTAGAAGGGATGAAAGGACTTCAAACATTCCTATATTAATGATTACGGCTTTAGGCGGATTAAAAGATAAAGTTACTGGATTCAATTCAGGTGCTGACGACTATATTACAAAACCTTTTGACCTAGAAGAATTACATGTGCGCATCAAAGCTTTATTGAGAAGAACTAATAGAGCACAACTGAATTCTACTAATCAGCAGGAAATTTTAAATTATGGTCCTCTTACCCTTGTTCCCGAAAGGTTTGAAGCGATATGGTTTGATTCTCCTGTAAGACTAACTCATTTAGAATTTGAGCTACTTCATTGCTTGCTACAGAGACATGGTCAAACAGTATCACCAGCATTAATCCTCAAAGAGGTATGGGGTTATGAGCCAGATGATGATATTGAAACAATCAGGGTTCATGTAAGACACTTAAGAACAAAATTAGAGCCTGATCCTCGCAAACCAACATATATAAAAACTGTTTATGGAGCAGGATATTGTCTGGAATTACCTGTTGGAGATCAAGTGGATTCTGCTAGCCAAGATTTTTCGGAATCTAGAAATTTTAATTTAATAAATACAGCAATTGAGTAATTTTATAAATCTTCAAAAGCTATTTTTAATAAAGTCACTTCCCATGCTAGTCGTGGTTGTATAAAACCTTTAAGATGCGCCTTCAAATTTTCAAGTTTTTTAACTAAATTTTGGTTGTTTGTTTTTTCCCAACATTTTTTTTGTAAAAAATTTATTAAAAAAATTTGTTGATCAATTTCCAGTTCTTCAGAGATTAGTTTTGAAATTTTTAGTATTTCTAAAGTATCATTCAATGGAAAATCTAAATTATTTTTTATTTGAATAGGTAATTCGTTCCAAATTTTTATATTATTTAGTAATTTCCCAGGCGAGCCATTTGCAGAAGTTATCAAGTATTTTAAGTTCAACTCTTCATCAATATTAAAAATTGATGAAATTGAATTATTTTTTATAAAAATTGAAAGTTGTTTCTGCGAAAATGATTTAAATCTTATAATTTGACATCTCGAGATAATAGTATCTAAAAGTAAATTTAATCTAGATGTTAAAAGAATAAATATTCCATTAGTGGGCTCCTCTAGCGTTTTTAAAAGACAATTGGATGCGGCTTCATTTAAAAGGTGTGCATCAACAATTAATACAATTTTTTTTTCTGATTCAATAGATTTTTTAGCCAGAAAAGTTTTTAAATTCCTTATTTGCTCTATTCTTATTGTTTCTTTATTATTTTTTGAAGTGTCTGCTAATGAACGATTTATAAGATTACCTTTCAACAAATAAGTGGGCTCTATTAGCAAAAAATCAGGGTGGTTATTATCTTCAATTTTTTCTTGACTATTTGAATTAGATGAATATTGGTTAAAAATTTCTTTAACAAATTTAATAGCTGTTTGTTTTTTCCCTATACCTTCAGGACCATAGAAAATATAACCGTTAGAAAATAATTTTCTCTTAAGTATACTTTCTAGATTTTCATTTACTTCTTTGTTGACTATTAGATTGTGAGTTTTAAGATCAATCATTCTTTATTTATGAAAAGTTTTTTAATAATGTTTCTTTTATTTCACTAGAAATGGCATCAATATTTTGCGTTGCAGATATTACTTTCCAATGTTTTTCTTTGGCAATCAATTTGAAACCTTCATTGACTTTTTGTAAAAAATTTATACCTTCTGATTCCATTCTGTCAGGGACAGAATTTTTCCTTCGTAAAACACTTTCTTCAGCTGAAATTTCTAGAAGAATAGTAAGGTCTGGTTTTTTTCCTTGACAAACTATTGATTCGAGATTTTTGATTATATCTAGATTTATATTTCTACCATAGCCTTGATAAGCCAGTGTAGAGTCTGCAAATCTATCGCTAATTATCCAGTTCTGTTTTTCTAATTCAGGAGCAATTATTTTTGAAATATGTTCCGCTCTATCTGCAGAATAAAGTAATAATTCCGCAAGTGAAGATGGTTTATTGTTTTTGTTATTATCAAGTATTAAATTTCTCAGTTTTTTACCTAATAAGCTTCCACCAGGTTCCCTAGTTTTTATTAATTTTGAATTTTCTCCCATCAGACCACTTGTTGGCAGCCATCTAGATATTTCTTCAATTTGGGTGGTCTTACCGCAACCATCAATCCCTTCGATAACAATAAATTTACCTGTCATTTAATCTAAAGATAAAGCATTTATTACAACCGTTATTGAACTAGTTGCCATCAATAATGCTGCTATTGATGGTGTTAGGAGAATGCCATATTTAGGAAATAAAATACCAGCAGCTATCGGAATTGCAATCAAATTGTACCCGAAAGCCCAAAAGATATTTTGTTTAATTTTTCTGATTGTTTTTTTTGAAAGACTCAGTGCATAAGGTAATCCACGTAATTGATCTCCCATTAGAACAACATCTGCATTTGCTTTTGCAATCTGGGTCCCTGATCCAACTGCTATCCCTAAATTTGAGGAGGCTAAAGCAGGCGCGTCATTGATACCATCTCCAATCATTGCAACCTTACTTGTCTTCTTTAGATTTTCAATAATTTTTAATTTCATTTCTGGAAGAAGGTTCCATTGTATTTCGGATTCAGGGATATCTAATTTTTTGGCTAACTCAACTACAGTTTCTTTTCTATCGCCACTTAAAATATTGATCTTGTAATTATCTTTTCTTAATTTTTGCACAGAACTAATAGCATCTTCTCTTAATGAATCGCCTAATAAAATAAATCCAAGTAATTCATTATTTATAGTTACGCCAATTACTGAATGGGATTTGTTCTCTTCAGTTTCTAATGTTTTTTTTGATTGACTATCAATAATTACTCCTTTGCTGAATAACCATTCAACGCTTCCGATATTTATTATTCCTTCAATTTGCTCCAGTTCTCCGGAAATTCCTCTACCAGATTCTGTAAGGATACTTTTTATTGGTAGTAAACTAAGATTTTGTTTTTTGGCCTCTTTCACTAATGCACTAGCTATCGGATGTCTGCTTTGACTTTCTAAGCTTGCAGAGATCTTTAATAGAAATAAATAATCATCACTATTTATATAGTCAATTACAAAAGGCTTTCCTTGAGTTAATGTTCCTGTTTTATCAAAAATAATATGGTTAATTTTTGATGCCATTTCTATTTTATCTCCTCCTTTAAATAAAATACCTTTTTTGGCTGCTTTCCCTGAAGCAACAGTTATTACAGTGGGAGTAGCTAGACCTAAGGCGCAAGGACAAGCTATTACTAAAACAGCAATTGAGAGTTGAATTGCTAAACTTAAAAAATTTTCAGCATTGCTACCTAATGAATTATGTAATGTATGGTTAGAGGTGCTTATTAATTCATGATGATCATGTATTAACAAATCTGGCCAAAGTTGTTTTGCTCCTTTCCACCAAAAAAAGAAGCTTGAAGATGCAATAAAGAGTACGAAGTATGTAAATTTACCCGCAATTTGATCAGCAATTCTCTGGATAGGAGGTTTGTTAACTTGAACAGATTCAATAAGATTAACAAGTTTTGCTAAAGAAGTTTCCTCTCCCACTTTTATAACTTTTAGTCTTAATGTGGAATTTAAATTTAACGAGCCATTTAGTAAGTATTCACCTGAGTCAACATTAATGGGTTTAGATTCGCCCGTAATGTGTGAAACATCTATAGAAGAATTACCTTCAATAACAATGCAGTCAGCAGGCACCCTATCTCCAGCTAATAATTGAATTTCATCGCCAGCTTTTATAGTATGAACTCTGACTGATTTAACTTTATTTTCTGCTGTATAAATATTTGCTTTTTCTGGTTGGAGATCTAATAATTCTCCAATTGAAGAACCAGTTTGATACTTTGCTCTTTCTTCTAAAAAACGTCCAATTAGGATAAATCCTAATAACATTACCGGCTCATTAAAAAAACAAGGAAAACCAGTTGAAGGAAAAATTAATGATAAAAGACTAGTTACATAAGCACTTGTTACTCCCAGTGCTACTAAAGAATCCATATCTGGTCGATTATTTAGAAATGATTTGAATCCTTTGATTACAATTTCTCTTCCAGGAAATAATAAAGCTAATGTTGCCAGTACAGCATGAAAGAATAAATTTCCTAATATTGGTAAATTTAAAAAACCTCCCTCTGCTAAATGCCCTAAACCTGAAAAAAATAAAAGTAAAAGTGCAAAATTAAGTTTTTTCCATTGGTTGATCCATTTCTTTTTTTTTTCTAATTGAACTTTATTTACTTTTTTTGAAAAGTCATTTATGTAAACCTTTGAAGGAAATCCACCTTGTTTAAGGTTTTCTAGAACCTCATCAATATTTGAGGTAGTTTTATTAATTTCAAAATAGGCACTTTCAGTCAGTAAATTGACAGAGACATTTTCGACGCCTTCAGAATTTTTTAATATGTTTTCTACCGTGTTAACACAACCCCCACATTTCATACCTTTAATATTTAATTGAATGCTATTCATATTTTTGCAATAGAAGCAAATTAATTCTTATATTTACTTTAACTATAATAATAAGTGTTATAGAATTTTTAACATAGTTGATAGTAAATTGACTAATTTAAATTAATTACAAAAAAAAGTGCCTAATAATCAAAACAGAGACAATTTTATTGATAAAGCTTTTACTGTAATTGCTGAATCTATTGTGAAGATAATGCCAATTGCTGATAAAGAAAAAAAAGCTTACATATATTATCGAGATGGATTAGCTGCCCAAAATAATGGTGATTATTCGGAAGCTTTAGAATATTATAACGAAAGCTTATTATTAGAAGAAAATAAAATCGATAGAGGAGAAACTTTAAAAAATATGGCAATTATATACATGAGTAATGGGGAGGAAGATCTATCTATAGAAACTTATCAAAAAGCCTTAGTTGAAAATCCAAAACAGCCATCTTGTCTTAAGAACATTGGCTTAATTTATGAAAAAAGGGGAAGATATGCTGAACAGAATGGTGATCTTGATCAAAGAGACATGTGGTTCGATAAAGCTGCACAAGTTTGGTCTAAGGCCGTAAGGCTTTACCCTGGTGGATACTTAGATATTGAAAATTGGTTAAAAACCTCTGGAAGGAGTTCGATTGATATTTATCTTTAGATTTTCTTTAATTATTGATTAAAGGAGTAATTCATAGCTTCATAGATATTTGAAACTTCTTTAATTTGTAAGAGATGTTGAAAATTATCTTTAATTTCACTAGTAGTTTTAGGTACTACAATATTATTGATACCTAACCTCATAGCTTCCTCAATTTTGGCTCTAAGATTGTTTGCCTGCCTTACTTGACCGCTTAAACCTAATTCTCCAACAAATGAACAATTATTTAATGGTGGAATATTTTTTAAACTTGATAAGATTGAGATCGCAACACCTAAATCTGAGGATGGGTCATTAATCTCAAAACCGCCTCCTGTCGCCACATAACAGTCATATTCTGATAATTTAATCCCAATATGTTTTTCAATGACTGCTAATATCTGATGCAATCTGTTGATACTGATCCCAGTTGTTGTCCTTCTTGGATTATTGTAGAAAGTTTTATTTACCAAAGCTTGAATATCTACGGCAAATGGCCTTGATCCCTCATTAGTTATTGTGGTTGTAACCCCTGATATATTTTCTTGATTTGTGAAGATTGAACTTGGGTTGCTAATTTCTCGTAAACCATTTTCTAACATTTCGAAAATTCCGATTTCAAAGGTTGATCCAAACCTATTTTTTATACCTCTTAGTAATCTATGCGATGCAATATTATCTCCTTCAAAATTAAGTACAACATCTACTAAATGTTCTAAAGTTTTTGGACCTGCAAGAGCTCCATCTTTTGTAACATGGCCTATTATCAAAAGTGCTATATTATTTTCCTTGGCAAGATTATGAAGTTCAGATGAACAAGTCCTAACTTGGGAAACAGATCCTGGGGAACTTTCCATTTCATCATTATTAATAGCTTGGATACTATCAATAATGACAAAACTAGGTTTTATTTTTTTAATCTCTTCGATAATTAAAGATAAATTAGTTTCAGCATAAATTTTTAAATCAAGGCTATTTTGATTTAATCTTTCCCACCTAATTTTTACTTGTTCTAAAGATTCTTCTGCGGTGACGTATAAAACTTTTTCATAGAGAGATATTTTTCCTGCAGATTGAAGCACAATTGTACTTTTGCCAATTCCCGGTTCTCCACCAAGTAAAACAATAGATCCAGGTACTATTCCACCCCCTAGAACTCTGTCAAACTCTTTAAAACCGCTTGTAAATCTTGATATTTTATCTATTTCTATTTCATTAAAAAGCTTAGATGTTTTACTTTTGTTAATATTTGTTGTTTTAGATCTTGAGTTTTTCCTTTCTTCAACAATTGTATTCCATTCATTACAATTTACGCATCTACCAAAGTATTGAGAAGTTTCAGATCCGCAATTTTGACAAATAAAAGTCGAAAACTTACTAGACATTTGATTTTTGATTAGATTGACTAATTGAGATGTTTGGGATATTGCCCCTCTACAAGTTAGATTGGGTTAAAGATTAATTCTCTTACTGATTAGCTAATAGAAACAAATGGCTGTATCTAGTCAAACAAAAGAAACAATCCTTGTCGCTGATGACGAGGCAAGCATTAGAAGAATTCTCGAGACTCGTCTCTCAATGATTGGTTACAAAGTCGTAACTGCTTGTGATGGAAAAGAAGCATTGAAATTATTTAAAGATTATGATCCTGATTTAGTTGTACTTGATGTTATGATGCCAAAATTAGATGGATATGGAGTTTGTCAAGAATTAAGAAAAGATTCTGATGTCCCTATTGTCATGTTGACTGCATTAGGAGATGTCGCTGATAGAATAACTGGATTAGAATTAGGAGCTGATGATTATGTTGTTAAACCGTTTAGTCCAAAAGAATTAGAAGCTAGGATTAGATGTGTATTAAGACGAATAGATAAAGAACAACTTCCTGGTATGCCAAATTCAGGATTAATTTTAGTCACTGATATTAAAATTGATACAAATCGAAGACAAGTTTTCAAAAGTGATGAAAGAATAAGATTAACTGGAATGGAATTTAGCCTTTTAGAGCTTTTAGTTAGTCGATCAGGAGAGCCTTTTAGTCGAGGAGAGATTCTGAAAGAAGTGTGGGGTTACACGCCTGAAAGACATGTTGATACAAGAGTAGTAGATGTTCACATATCCCGATTAAGATCAAAGTTGGAAGCTGATCCTGCAAATCCTGAATTAATTCTTACTGCTCGAGGTACAGGATATCTATTTCAGAGAATAGTTGATATATCCCCATTTGATAGTAAATAGATGGAAAAAGAATCTTTTAATAAAAAGTCTAGAGCCATAAGAAGATTAGTTATTTGGTACAAAAGAAATTCTGCTGTGACTTCAATAGTTGATACTGCTGCAAATTCAGCTGTGACTGCAAGTAATGTTGCAGGTAATGTAGTTTCTGGAGCTGGTTCTGTTGTAAGTACTGCAAGTAACGTTGCAGGTAATGTTGCAGGTAATGTAGTTTCTAGTGCCGAATCAGTTGTTCATACTGCTAGCAGTGTGGTTTCAAATGCTAGTTCAATTGCAAAAAATACATTACAGCCACTAGTTTTTGACCCTTTAAAAAGATTACAAAATAATGAAAATTTGATAGATAAAGAAGAAGCTACAAATTCTGAGAGGATTTGGATTGCAGTTGATGGTATGGGAGGAGATTATGCCCCAGTTCCGATTTTAGAAGGGTGCCTCGATGCTATTAGTAGATTTCCAATCAACATAAAGTTTGTAGGAAAAATTGAAAAAGTTAAATATGAAGCAGAAAAAGTTGGTTTGATTGATTTATTAGAAAAAGAAATTGATAATAATCGTTTGGAATTAATAGATAGTGGAGATCCAATAGGGATGAATGAAGAAGCAACAGCAGTAAGAAAAAGAAAAAATGCTAGTATAAATGTTGCCATGGATTTAGTTAAAACTAATAAAGCAAAAGCTGTTTATTCCGCAGGCAATTCAGGGGCTCTTATGGCTTCTGCAATTTTTAGGATAGGTAGATTGAAGGGTATCGAACGTCCTGCAATTGGAGCATTATTTCCTACTAGAGATCAAACTCGCCCTGTATTAGTTTTAGATGTTGGAGCTAATACTGATTGTAAACCCTCTTATCTGCATCAATTTGCGCTGTTGGGTAATGTTTACGCTAAAGATGTTTTACAAATAAAGAAACCACGAGTTGGTTTGTTAAACATTGGAGAAGAGGAATGTAAAGGTAATGATTTATCATTAAAAACCTTTGAATTACTATCCAATGATAAAAGTTTTGATTTTGGTGGTAATTGTGAAGGAAGAGATGTTTTATCTGGTGATTTTGATGTAGTTGTTTGCGATGGTTTTACGGGAAATATACTACTTAAATTTCTTGAGTCAGTTGGAGGAGTTTTATTAGATATCTTAAGATCCGAACTTCCAAGAGGAAGAAGGGGGAAGGTTGGCTCTGCTTTTTTAAAAAGTAATTTACTAAGAATTAAAAAAAGGTTAGATCATGCCGAACATGGAGGTGCATTGTTGCTAGGAGTAAATGGTGTTTGTGTAATAGGTCATGGCAGCAGCAAGGCTTTGTCTGTAGTAAGTGCTCTGCGTTTGGCTCATTCTGCTGTAAATCATAATGTTATGAAAAATTTAAATCAACTTCAAAATCTTCAAGTTTTAAATTCTTAAAACATATTTCGTCAGATTTATGTTTGACTTATATAAGTAATTAGATAACTCTTTTGGAAGGAATAAATTCAAATCAAATTGGAGTCTCATTTAAAGGAAGTGGAAGTTATGTTCCAAATCAAATTCTGTCGAATCACGAAATTAGTAAAAAGGTAGATACTAGTGATGAATGGATAAGATCTAGAACAGGCATCTCTCAAAGAAGAATTTCTGGATTATCAGAAAATGTTAGTGAGATGGGATATAAAGCAGCATCAGCAGCAATTGAGATGGCTAATTGGGATCTTGAAACAATTGATCTAATAATTTTGGCCACTTCAACCCCAGATGATCTATTTGGTTCTGCATCTAATATTCAAGCAAAACTAGGAGCAAGTAATGCTGTTGCTTTTGATTTGACAGCTGCTTGCAGCGGTTTTTTATTTGCTTTAATAACAGCCTCTCAATTTTTAAAAGTAGGAAGCTATAAAAGAGCTTTAGTAATTGGTTCAGATCAACTATCAAGTTATGTAGATTGGAATGATAGGAGAAGCTGTATATTATTTGGAGATGGAGCAGGCGCCATAGCAATCGAAGCTACAAATGAATTAGATAATTTACTTGGCTTTAGTATGAGGACTGATGGTCAACGAGGTTCTTTTTTAAATCTTCCATCTAATAATAATCAAGATCTAATTATTGATAATATTAGCTATTCGAGTGGTGGTTTTTCTACAATTGAGATGAATGGACAAGAAGTATATAAATTTGCAGTTAGAGAAGTACCATTAATTATTGAAAATTTATTCAAAAAAACAAATTTTAATTCTGAGAAAATTAATTGGCTTTTATTACATCAAGCAAATCAAAGAATATTAGATTCTGTTGGAGAAAGACTAAATGTTCCAGCAGAAAAGATTCTCAGTAATTTAAGTAACTATGGAAACACCTCGGCGGCAACAATTCCTTTAATGTTAGATGAGGCAATAAGAAATAAGAAAATTAAAGAAAATGATATTTTAGCCACTAGTGGTTTTGGTGCTGGGTTAAGTTGGGGTGCAGCCCTTATTCGATGGGGTTAAAAAATAAAGAAAATTTCTTATGACAATCGCTTGGGTGTTCCCTGGTCAGGGTTCACAAAAAATTGGGATGGCAAAAAAAATTATAGATTTGCCACATACAAAAAATAGGTTTGATTATGCATCTGAACTATTTAAGAGGAATTTATTTGAAATTTGTGAACAAAACTCTGATAAAAAAAATCTTTCTGATGATTTGAATAATACAAAGAACACTCAAATTTGTCTTTTTTTGGTGGAATCAGTTTTATTAGATTCTTTAAAAGAAAAGGGTTTTAAACCAACTTATATTGCTGGGCATAGTTTGGGGGAAATTACGGCCTTATATTGTGCCAATGTTTTATCTTTTGAAAATTGTGTTTCACTTATAAAAGTGAGATCTGAATTAATGGCAGATGCTTCAAAGGGATCTATGGCAGCATTAATTGGGTTTGATAGAAATCAATTGGATTTATTGGTAGAGGAGATTGATGACCTTGTAATAGCAAATGATAATAGTTCTTCTCAAGTTGTATTATCAGGAAGCGAAAAAGCTTTGGATAATATTTCAAAACGAATTACTGCTAAAAGATTTATTAAATTAAATGTTTCGGGTGCTTTTCATTCACCATTTATGAAAGAACCATCATTTCAATTCTCAAAATATTTAGACACTATCGAATTTAATCAACCTTCTTTACCTGTTATAAGTAACTCTAATCCATCACTATGTCATGATCCAAATGAGCTTAAAGTTAGATTAAAAAATCAAATGTGTAATGGTGTTAGATGGCGTGAAACGATGGATTTAATGGGAGAAAAAAGTATTCTGCATATGGTAGAAATTGGCCCTTCTAATGTCTTAGGTGGTTTAGGTAAAAGGCATTTTAAGGATGTAAAAATTTCTCAAGTTTCTTCTGCAGAACAAATTCAATACTGATTTTATGAAAATTAATTTTTATCAAAAATTCATCTATCAATTAGTAAGCCAAGTAATTATTTTTCCAATCTATAAATTGATATTTAGAGGTAATTTAATTGGCAGAGAAAATATTCCTAAAAAAGGTTCTTTTATCTTGGTATCTAATCATGGGTCTCTACTTGATCCCCCTTTATTAGGTCATGCTGTTGGTCGAAATATATCTTTTATGGCAAAATCAGAACTTTTTAGAATCCCTTTACTTGGTTTTATAATAAGGTCCTGTGGAGCTTATCCTGTAAAGAGAGGCATAGTAGACAAAACAACTATAAAAATTGCATGTAAAAAATTATCAACCAATAATAGTATTGGTATTTTTATTGACGGGACTCGTCAAAAAGACGGTCGTGTAAATAAACCAAAACAAGGCGCTGCACTTTTATCTTTTAAAAATCAAAAGTTGTTATTACCAGTTGCAATTATTAATTCACATAGATTGATTAGATTAAAGTTTTTTATTCCATTTTTTACAAAAATAGTTATTAAAGTTGGGAAACCAATTAATCCCCCACAGGGAGCATCAAAAAATGATTTAGGCGAGGTAACAAATTATTTGCAGGAAACCATAAATAATATGCTTGAATAATTATTAATTGATTGGGGATATTGGATATAATGGCAATACTCTATCCCATGTATTGAAATTCTTATTAGATAAATTTTTATTAGATAAATTCAATAGTTCTTTTAAATCATCTATGTCAGAATATTCAGCTTGATAAGAAGGCTCTATAGTTGTTAATTCTTTAATAATTTTTGGAATAATTTTTTCTTTAATAGTAATATCTTCTTTTGTTTTTTTACAAATGCAAATTTCATATTTTCCTGCAATATATCCTCTTCTTTTTAGTTTTTTGAAAATCCAAAATGAATTCTTTTTAGAAGATAAATTATTTTTAATAGCAATTCTTTTTGCCATCAATTCAAAAGAACTAAAACTATCTAATGAGCAATTTATTTGCTGAGCAAGAGTTCTTGCTAATACGATTATTTGTCTAGATGCATTAAAGTTTGATGGCCCTGTACTTACAGATATTTTATCAATTCTTTTTAAATTTTCTTTTGAAATAAAATTTGTAAAATCAACTATTAAATTATTACATAAATCTTTTTCAAATTTTTTTGTAAAAAAGTTGTCAGGTAATTCGCTATTTTCTCTATATGCGAAGCCAAAAGAATTATCAGTACTATGTATTGCTAAGGTTAATTTATTATTCTTTTTTGAATCGTAAGGCATTTACCTTTGAACAGGTAAATTTAAACCAGGCCTACACTTAGACCACTTCCCAGCTTCTTTCTCAAAACTTGAGCAAGATTGAACATCCCAATCAGTTTTAAAATTACCATTGAAATCTTTGATTATACTTACATGAATGTAAGGTTTTTTTGGTTTAAAATTGGGTATATCACATATATGCTCAATACCATGATTTTTTTCAACATCATGATACGTCATACATCTATCAACTAATTTACAGTTAATGCAAATGCACATAATTAAGAAAGAGAATCATAAAACCCATATTCCCACTGATCATACACTAATAATTAATGAAATAGAAAGAAGTATGATATTTTATGATTGGCAATTTATTTTGTCTTCATTACCTTCAGGATCTTTTTTGGTAGGTGGATATATAAGAGATTTAATTTTGGGTAGATTAAAATCAGAAATAGATGTCGATATTATTGTTCCAAAAAATGCTATAGATATTGGTAAAAAAATTGCATATAAATTTGATGGTAAATTTATTATTCTTGATGATAAAAGAGATATTGTAAGAATTATTTTTAAGCATATTTCATTTGATATAGCATCTAAAATTTCTCCTTCTATTGAAATTGATTTATTAGGGAGAGATTTTTCTATCAATGCAATTGCATTTTCTTTGGACAAGAAATTTATAATAGATCCATCAAATGGAATAAAAGATCTAAAGATTTCTTTGTTGCGAACTAATTCAAAAAAGAATTTATTGGATGATCCATTAAGGATTTTAAGATGCTTTCGTTTTGTTTCTGAATTAAACTTTAATATTGATATAAATTTAATCAATTTTATTAAAACTTATAAAAATCATTTAAGACTAGTTGCTAACGAAAGAATTAATTATGAAATACAACGAATAATAAAAGGGGAAGAGGCAACTAAGGCGATTAAATTAATAAACCAATTAAAAATCTTTAGCTATATACAGTCCCAAAAAAATTTGATATTTATAGATTTAGAAAAGATTAATCTTGAAGAATTTAATAAAAACGAAAAGCAAAAATTTTTGCCTTTATTCTTTCTTTTCCTAATTTTAGACGAGTATTCTTTAAAGAATTTACAATTTAATAAATCTGATATTTCACAAATTAAGCTTTTAAGGAAATGGAACAGCCTATTAAGGATAAAAACTATTTATGAATTAAATGAAACAGAAATATTTGATTTACATAAAGAATTAGAACAAATTCTGCCCTCTTTTATTCTTTTTTTGCCAGAAACATTTCATGGAAATTGGCTTGCTAGATGGCGAGACAAAGATGATAAATTATTTCATCCATCTCATTTAATAAAAGGGGAAGTTTTAAAAAAATATTTGGAAATTCAGGATGGACCTATTCTAGGAATGCTTATTAATTATCTTTCTCGGGAGCTTGCATTTAATAGATTAGATAATTTTGATGAAGCTATTTATAAAGGAAAGCAATGGATTCAACAAAATGCGCCAAAATGTGATTAAATACACATAGCTTAGTTTTGTTTAAAGTTCAGACTTCAAATTATTTTTTTAAAAATTTATGAGCATCCGTATTTACATTGGCAATTTACCCCAAGGATTTAATCCAAAAGATTTTGATAGTGTTTTAAAATCAGTATCCGATTCCATTAGATTTAAAGCTGTTTTAGATAAAGAAACAAAAGAGTGTAGAGGTTTCGGTTTTGCTACAACAAATAACGAACAGAATGCAAATTTAATAATCGAAAAGCTGAATGGTTTTGAATTTAATGGTTCCAAATTACGAGTAGAACTTTCAGAGAAAAAGGATTCTTCCTCAAATAAGAGAAACAATATTGGTTCTAATAAAAATAAAAAGAGAAAAGATTTTAAGAAGATTGTCCATAGTGATGCACCCAATCTTGAAGCTCCCGATCCTAGGTGGGCTGGAGAACTGTCTAAATTAAAAGATTTATTAGCTAATCAGAAAACTCCTGCATAGTTATTTGATCCTTGAAATTAAAAAAGATATTGGGATTTCAAATGCTTTTACTGAATTTTTTACAAAAGCTCTATTGTTAAAAACATCATAATCTAATCTTTCAATAGAATCTAATATTCCTCTATAAAGTCGTAAAGATGTCCATACAGGCCATCTTGCATCTGATGATAACCATTTAATACCATCTTCAGAGTTTTTAAACCAATCTCTAGCTCTTGTTAATTGAAAGTGCATCAGAGATCTCCACTGATTATTTATTACTCCTTTTAATAACTCTTCTTCAGAATAATTAAATTTCTTAATATCATCTTGGGGTAAATAGATCCTTCCTCTTTGCCTATCTTCTCCTACATCTCTTAAAATATTAGTTAATTGATTAGCTATTCCCAAAGCTATTGCTGCTTCAGAAGGGTCAGGTATTCTGCTCCATGGGGCAGATGTATATGCACTATCAATGCCCATTACATTCTGAGTCATTAAGCCAACTGTTCCGGCAACTCGATAACAATAAAGTTTCAATTCAGAAAAATTTTCATATCTGAATTTGTTAAGATCCATCCTCTGACCTTCTATCATATCTAGATATGGTTCAATATTTTGTGGAAATTTTTCTATAGTATCGAAGAGAACAGCGTCCAAATCTGATTGTATTATTCCTTTAAAAACATTTTTTGTATTTTCTTCCCATTCATTTAATTCATCGGAAAGTTCATTTGTAGACTTAGTTGAAGCTTCAGGGCTATCCATTATTTCATCCGTCCTCCTACACCAAACGTAAATTGCCCAAATAGCTTTTCTTTTTTCGTAAGGTAACAAAAGAGTTCCTAAATAAAAAGTTTTAGCCCATTGTTGAGTTTCCTGTTGGCATATTTCATATGCTTTATTAAGTTGAGATAATGAATTTTTCAAAAATGGTTTTTTTAACTTTAGGTTTAGTTTAATTTAGATGTTTCATGGGAAACATTATTAGAAGTCTTTGAATACTCTTTATTAATGGTTTCTGCGCATAATTTACCACTTAAAACAGCTCCTTCCATAGAGGCAAGATATTTTTGCATTGTATAGTCACCAGCTAAGAAAAAGTTTTTAATTGGAGATCTTTGACTAGGTCTGAAATCTTGACATCCTGGGACTGCTTTATATACAGATCTTGGGGTTTTTACTACTTTAAATTTTCTTAGTTTAGTTTTTTCATCTCCAATAAAATGAGTTGGGAATAACTTTTTGAGTTCTTCCATTGTTGCATCAACTATATCTTGATCACTTCTATTAATCCATTCTTTTGCAGGAGCAAAAACTAATTCAAGCATTGATCTATTAGGATCCTCATATTCTTTACAAGTAATACTCATATCTGCATAAACACTTAGAAGCGGAGATCTACTAAATAATAAATGATCAATATCAGTTAATTTTTTATCAAACCATAAATGGATATTTATTACAGGAACTCCATTTAATCCATCTAGTTTAGAGAAAGTATTAATACCTTTCCATTGATCAGGAATCATTAGTTTAAAAAGATCTACAGGCATAGCACTTACATAGGCATCTGCAGTAAGAACTTTCTTTTCATCCGTATCTAAAGAGGCAATTGTAAAACTTTTAACGGTACTGTCTTCATTAAGGTCTATTTTTCTTAAAGGACTATTCATATGAACCTCGCCCCCTCTAGCAGTAATATAATCAACCATTGGTTGGCAAAGTCTCTCGGGTGGTGCTCCATCTAGGAAAGCCATTTTTGAACCGTTTTTTTCTTGTAGAAATCTATTAAGTGCTGTTAATAAAACTGTAGAAGAGATTTCATCAGGTCCAATAAAATTAAGCGCTTTGCTCATAGCTATGAACACTTCATCATTAACTCTTTCGGGAATATTGTGTTCTTTTAACCATTCTGTCCATGATTTTGAATCGCATTTATCAAGATATTTCTGTCCTCTCAACATTGCAGGAACTAATCCTAATCCAAATAATATTTTTTCATTCCATGTGAGCATATCATTATTACTAAGAATTGCTGTCACTCCATTTGCAGGAGCAGGTATATCTGGGAAATCAAATCTACTGTAAGTACCAGGCTCAGAAGGTTGATTGAAAATCATTGAATGACTTTTCCACTGTAGCCTGTCTTCTATATCTAATTCTTTGAAAAGTTGAAGCATATTTGGATAGGCACCAAAAAATATATGTAAACCAGTTTCATACCAATCCCCATCTTCATCCTTCCAAGCAGCAACTTTACCACCAAGAACATCCCTGGCCTCTAAAACGATCGGTATGTGACCATTATCAACTAGATATTTAGCACAAGAAAGACCTGCTAAACCTGCACCTGCAATTACTACACGCATTATTAAATCAAAAAATAAGTTAACACTTACTAAGAAGCTATCCTAAAGTTAGAACATATTAGTTTTATTTGTTGATTATTTATTAAATTATGGAAAAAATGCTTTTAAAAACAACTACAAGGCACGTGAGGATATTTACTGCTGAAGTAGTTAATAACAATTTACAATTCCATCCTAATAAATTAACCCTAGACTTAGATCCGGATAATGAATTTATTTGGAATGAAGAATCCTTGGAAAAAGTAAATTGTAAATTTTCTGAGCTTGTTGAAGAAAGAGTTGGAAACAAATTAGACGATTATGAACTTCGTAGAATAGGATCAGAAATTGAGGGTTTAATCAAATATTTGCTACAAAATGGAATATTAAGTTATAACCCTGAATGCAGAGTCATGAACTATTCCATGGGTTTACCTAAAACAAATCAAGTACTGTGAACCAATATCCTAAGAGAGGATCAAGAAGAGGTCCTAGCAGAAATTCTTACCCCTCAAACTCAATGGATGGAGGTAATTATACTCAACGAAGTAAAAGAATACCTCCTTCTAGTTCTGAACAAAAAAATAATTTCAGCACTGGAACAATTGCAGTACTTGCTGGAGTTTTGATTTTAGGGGTAGGGATTGGAAGTGCTATTACTAGTACAACAGATGGAGGACAGGGAAATATAGCAAGTCAGCAGCAATTAGATATGGCTGTCCCAGACCCTGAGTTTTGCAGGCAATGGGGCGCAAGCGCTTTCGTTATTGATGTAGAGATGTATACAACACTAAATCCTTCTACTAGTTTTGTAACACAACCTGCACTACAACCTGGTTGTGTTATTAGAAGAGAGAATTGGACAGTTTTACAAAAACAAGGTGCGATAAGTAATGAAGACGTAAGAGAATGTAAGCAAAGAATGAATACTTTTGCCTACATTGGCTCAATAAGGGATAAGCCAATTGTAAAGTGTGTTTATCAGACTGATGTAAATGAGAATAAATTTATTATCAAGGGAGATGGACAGGCTGAAGATGGAGGTGTTGGGATTAATAAGGAAGCGATACAGTTTTAAATTAAATTAATTTGCCTTAATGGGCTTTCTGAACTTGCAAATTGAGGTAAAATATTTTTTTTAAATGCTTCAGATGCTCTTGATGTATACCTTGATGGATTCGTAATTAATTTAAGCTCTCTTTTAACCTGTAAATCAGCTATGTAGGATTTGTGAATTGACCCTCCTGCTAATTCTCTCTCAATTGAAACAACAGGTAAAAAAGATGCCCCAAGGCCAGATTGCACAGCATTTTTGATTGCTTCAAGAGAATTTAATTCCATTTCAATTTTTAATTTTTGAATATCTAGACCAGAATTTTTTAAAAGTTTATCCACAACTTTTCTAGTTGTTGATTGAGAATCTAATGTGACAAAATTAAGTTTGTATAAATCTTCTTTCATTAGTTCTTGCTTATTAGCAAGTGGGTGTTTTGTAGGTAATACTAAAGCTAATTCGTCAGTTGCATAAGGAATTACTTGTAATAAGTTTTCTAGATCGTTTGGTAATTGTCCTCCAATAATAGCTAAATCAATTTGACCATTAGCTACACTCCAGCCAGTTCTCCTAGTACTGTGCACCTGTAGTTGCACAGATACATCAGGATATTTTTGACGAAAAAGCCCTATCATCCTTGGCATCAAGTAGGTTCCCGTAGTTTGACTAGCTCCAATTATGAGTGTTCCACCTTTTAAACTATTCAAGTCTTCAATAGCTTTACAAGCCTCATCACATTGATTCAGAATTCTTTCACAATATTCCAGTAATAGCTTACCTGCTTCTGTTAGAAGTGCTTTTCTACCGCCTCTATCAAAAATTGTTATTTCAAGTTGTTTTTCTAAATTTTGAATTTGTAAACTGACAGCTGGTTGAGTCACATATAGTAA
This sequence comes from Prochlorococcus sp. AG-673-M19, assembly GCA_003211115.1. Taxonomy (GTDB): domain Bacteria; phylum Cyanobacteriota; class Cyanobacteriia; order PCC-6307; family Cyanobiaceae; genus Prochlorococcus_A. Next base: position 4,601 of record QCTP01000010.1, on the reverse strand, counting down.
ATCCGCAGCTTTCTTAAAACTTCCTTGAGCTGCAATAGCTTTTAATATTCTTAACTGGTCAATTGTAAAAGGTAATTCGGGCATTATGCATATGCCTACTATTTAGTTCCAATTCTAATACCTAGGCGTATTATTGTTAATAATAAATATCTTGAAATTTTTGAATTATATGGAGACTCACAAAACTTCTTTAATGATTTTTGTTTTAATAATAATTTTCGCAGTTATTCATAGTGGAGGTGCTGCTATAAGAAGTAGAGCAGAAGCTTTGATTGGAGCGAGATTATGGAGATTGTGCTTTGTTTCTCTAAGTTTGCCATCTGCGGTGATATTAATTAGTTATTTTTTAGCTCACAGATACGACGGAATTAGATTGTGGAATTTCCAAGGAAATAGCTACATATTTTTGTTGGTTTGGTTTTTAACTGCCATTAGCTTCTTATTCTTATATCCTGCAACATATAATTTATTGGAAATTCCTTCAGTTTTAAAACCTCAGGTTAGGATATATGGAACTGGAATAATGAGAATTACAAGACATCCTCAAGCATTTGGGCAAATAATTTGGTGTTTAGCTCATACATTATGGATTGGGACATCATTCACATTAATAACATCCTTAGGGCTAATTTTTCATCACCTTTTTGCAATTTGGCATGGTGATAAGAGATTAGAAACTAAATTTGGTGAAGAATTTTATAAATATAAAAACAGCACTTCAATAATCCCATTTCTAGCAATATTTGATGGTCGACAGGAAATTAAAGTGAAGGAATTTTTTAAATTTTCTCAACTTGGAATATTAATTGCCATTGGAGTGATTTGGTGGTCTCATAAATATATAAATATTGCTGTTACAACATTTAATTCATCTTATTTGTCTAAAATTTTCAATTAGCAGTCTAGTATTAGGATATAAATGATATTTAAAATGCCTCTAGCTTCAGAAATTGCCTGGTTAATTCCTGTTTTCCCGCTTATAGGAGCAGTACTTTCTGGCTTGGGATTAATAAGTTTGAATAAAAAAATAAATAATTCTAGAGAAATTGTTTCTATTAGTCTTATAACTTTTGTTGGTGTTTCCGCAGTTATTAGTTTCAAGGCACTTTTTGAACAAATAAATGGTTACCAACCAGTAGAAAAATTATTTGTTTGGGCAAGTGCTGGAGATTTCACAATCCCAATGGGATTTATTCTTGACCCTCTTGGTAGCGTAATGCTGGCATTGGTAACTACAATCACGTTATTAGTCATGATTTACTCTCATGGTTATATGGCTCACGATAAAGGTTATGTAAGATTTTTTACATATCTAGCTCTCTTCAGTAGTTCGATGATGGGCCTAATTATTAGTCCAAATTTGTTAGAAGTATATGTTTTTTGGGAATTAGTAGGAATGTGTTCTTATTTGTTGGTTGGTTTTTGGTATGACAGAGATGGTGCAGCTCATGCTGCTCAAAAAGCTTTTGTCGTCAATAGAGTTGGCGACTTTGGATTATTACTAGGAATTTTAGGTCTTTTTTGGGCTACAAAGAGTTTTGACTTTACTGAAATATCCTTAGGAGTATCTCAGGCGGTTTCAGAAAATTCATTACCTGTTTGGGCGGCCTTATTACTATGTTTTTTAGTCTTCTTGGGACCTATGGCAAAATCTGCTCAATTTCCACTTCATGTATGGCTCCCGGATGCTATGGAGGGACCTACTCCTATTTCTGCACTAATTCATGCGGCTACAATGGTTGCTGCAGGAATATTCTTAGTAGCAAGACTCCAACCTCTTTACTCATTGTTCCCTTCAATACAATTCATTATTGCTCTAGTCGGTACTATTACATGTTTCTTAGGAGCATCTATTGCCCTAACACAGATGGATCTCAAAAAAGGTCTAGCATATAGTACAGTTTCTCAGCTTGGTTACATGATGCTTGCGATGGGCTGTGGTGCTCCAGTAGCAGGAATTTTTCATTTAATAACACATGCATGCTTTAAAGCGATGTTGTTTTTGGGTTCTGGATCAGTAATTCATGCGATGGAAGAAGTGGTTGGTCATCAACCGGTACTTGCCCAAGATATGAGGTTAATGGGAGGATTGAGAAAGAAAATGCCCTATACTTCAACAACCTTTTTTATAGGCTGCGTAGCAATAAGCGGTATTCCACCCTTAGCTGGGTTTTGGAGTAAGGACGAAATTTTAGGAAATGCTTTTATCTCATTCCCTGCCTTTTGGTTTATAGGATTTTTAACAGCAGGAATGACAGCCTTTTATATGTTTAGACTTTATTTTTTAACTTTTGAAGGCGATTTCAGAGGGGAAAATAAGGAATTACAAAAAGAACTTTTAATAGCTTCTGAAATTAATCTAGAAGAAGAACATGAAGAAGAAAACGGTTCACTCCATGAGTCTCCTTGGTCTATGACATTCCCACTTGTTTTTTTGTCCGTCCCTTCAGTAATAATTGGCTTTATGGGATTTCCATGGGATAGCAAATTTGCAAAGTTTTTAGACCCTGAAGAGGCATTGATTGCTATTGAGTCTTTTGAGTTAAAAGAATTTTTACCTTTAGCTATCGCTTCTGTTTTCATAGCTTCAATTGGGATACTTATTGCTTATCAAGGTTATTATGCTAAGAAAATTAATTTATCAATATTATTTGCAGAAAGATTTCCATTACTTAATAAGTTTTTATCCAATAAATGGTATTTAGACGATATTAATGAAAAATTCTTTGTCAAAGGAAGTAGAAAACTTGCAAAAGAAGTCTTAGAAGTTGATTCTAAAGTTGTTGATGGAGTTGTAAATCTTACTGGACTTGTCACATTGGGAAGTGGAGAGGGTTTAAAGTATTTTGAAACTGGCAAAGCTCAATTCTATGCTCTCATAGTGTTTGGAGGAGTTATTTTATTAGTTGCTATTTTTGGTTTCCAATCCCCTCAGGTAACTTAATTACAAATGTGTGTCTTCACTGTCCATTGGGATGAAAAAATCTAGATAATTTCTAGACTCTGTTTAAGATCAATTTATTATTCAATTGAGCAGTTATTTTTTTACACATTTTGCATTAAATACAATAGGAACATTAGGCGTAGGTTTAACTAATTTACCTTGGCTATCAGTTTCTATTCTTTTCCCAATTGGAAGTGCATTTTTGATTCCCTTTATTCCTGATAAAGGAGAGGGTAAAGAGGTGAGATGGTTCGCTTTAATTGTCGCTTTGATTACTTTTCTAGTAACTGTAGGCTCCTATATAAATGGCTTTGATATCAATAATGAAAGTATTCAACTTAAAGAAAGTATTAATTGGCTGCCCAATCTAGGACTTACTTGGTCGGTTGGTGCTGATGGGATTTCAATGCCTTTAATATTATTAACTAGCTTCATAACAGCTTTAGCTGTTTTAGCTGCATGGCCAGTCAAATTTAAACCAAAGTTATTTTTCTTTTTAATTCTAATAATGGATGGAGGGCAAATAGCTGTTTTTGCAGTTCAGGATATGCTGCTATTCTTTTTAAGCTGGGAACTAGAATTGCTTCCCGTATATTTACTTTTAGCTATCTGGGGAGGTAAAAACAGACAATATGCAGCAACTAAATTTATTATTTATACAGCAGGTAGTTCCATATTTATACTTTTAGCTGCATTAGCAATGGGTTTTTATGGAACTGGAGCACCTAATTTTGAATTTTCCCATTTAGCTAATCAAGATTTTGGCCAAAACTTTCAAATCCTTTGTTATATAGGTCTTTTGATTGCTTTTGGTGTCAAATTGCCAATTGTTCCATTACACACTTGGCTACCGGATGCTCATGGAGAGGCTACAGCGCCTGTGCATATGCTTTTAGCAGGTATTCTCTTGAAGATGGGTGGATATGCCCTCTTAAGATTTAATGCGCAATTATTGCCTATCGCTCATGCTCAATTCGCTCCACTATTAATAGTTCTTGGTGTGGTTAATATAATTTACGCTGCATTAACTTCTTTTGCACAAAGAAATCTTAAAAGAAAAATTGCATATAGTTCAATCAGTCATATGGGCTTTGTACTAATTGGAATAGGTAGTTTTAGCAGTCTCGGGACAAGTGGAGCGATGTTGCAAATGGTAAGTCATGGATTAATTGGGGCGAGTTTATTTTTTCTAGTTGGAGCAACTTATGACAGGACAAAGACCCTTAAACTTGATGAAATGGGAGGTGTTGGCCAAAAAATGAGGATTATGTTTGCTTTGTGGACTGCCTGCTCTCTCGCTTCTCTTGCTTTACCAGGTATGAGTGGTTTTGTATCTGAATTAATGGTATTTACAGGATTTGTTACTGATGAAGTTTATACGTTGCCTTTTAGAATAGTAATGGCTTCTCTAGCAGCTATAGGTGTAATACTTACACCAATTTATTTACTCTCAATGTTGCGTGAGATTTTCTTTGGTAAAGAAAATCCAAAATTAAGTGAAGATAGAAATTTAATTGATGCGGAGCCTAGAGAAGTATATATTATTGCCTGTTTACTCTTGCCAATTATTGGAATAGGTTTATACCCCAGACTGGTTACAGAAAGCTATTTAGCTTCAATAAATAATTTGGTTGATAGAGATTTGAATGCGGTGAAA